>NZ_CP089538.1:0-165000 GCF_021233055.1 Spirosoma oryzicola
AGAATACTGAAGGCATCCTGATTCTGAAACGCACTTTTACTCAGGGCCAGAAAATAAACGGCATCCAGCAGGTTGGTTTTGCCGCTGCCATTGGGCCCAACAATCACATTCACCTGCCGTCCAAAGGCATACCGGCCGTCTTCGTAATTTTTAAAATTGGTCAGGCTCAGCTTTTCCAGGTGCATAGGTGTATCGCATAACGCTATATTGCGTAATTTCGCAGCAGTTAATTGCTCATCGTGTTTAACAAACGAAACGAGCAATTGATATTGGCAACAAAGATACGGTCGGTTTGTTAGGTAGATAGGCCTTCTATTGATTGCCAAAAGCGATTGCTGATTTACATTGAACTCATTCCTCATGGCAAGCGTCAAAGAGAAATCCGAGCGGACAGCCGCTACAGAAAACGACAATACTCCGGCAATGGAAAAAACCCAGCACCCTAAAGAGCGGTATATGTACTGGTACGAATCGATGCAATTACAGCGGAAATTCGAAGAGAAAGCCGGTCAGCTCTACGGACAACAGAAAATCCGGGGTTTCTGCCATTTATACATTGGTCAGGAAGCGGGTTCGTCGGGGGCGGTTTCGGCCTTAACAAAAGATGATAAGTGGATTACCGCTTACCGTGATCATGGTTTTCCGCTTGCACTGGGTTCCGACCCAAAGGCGGTGATGGCCGAGTTATTCGCCAAACAAACTGGCTCTTCGAAAGGTAAAGGCGGCTCAATGCACATTTTCGACAAGTCGGTCAACTTCATGGGCGGTCACGGTATCGTTGGTGCTCAGATTCCGATGGGTGCTGGTATCGCTTTTGCTGAGAAATACAACAAGACCGGTAACCTGTGCATCTGCTTTATGGGCGATGGTGCCGTACGGCAAGGTGCCTTCCACGAAGCCTTCAACATGGCCATGCTCTGGAAATTACCCGTCATCTTCGTCGTTGAAAACAACGGTTATGCGATGGGAACATCGGTAGCGCGTACTTCGAACGTAACGGAATTGTACACGCTGGCTGAGGCTTACGATATGCCCGCTGAACCCGTAGACGCCATGAGCGTTGAAGCGGTTCACGAAGCGGTTAGCCGTGCTGCTGAACGTGCCCGCGCAAACGAAGGCCCCACCTTTCTGGAGTTCCGTACGTACCGGTATCGTGGTCACTCGATGTCCGATCCGCAGAAATACCGTTCTAAGGATGAAGTTGAGCAATATAAGCAACGCGATCCTATCGAGCAGGTAAAAGCACATATTCTGGAGCAGGGCTTAGCCACAGAAGAGGATCTGGCTGCTATTGATAAAAAGATCAAAGGTATCGTAGACGAATCCGTCAAATTTGCGGAAGAATCGCCTTACCCAGCACCCGAGGAAGCGTACAAGGACGTTTACGTACAACAGGACTATCCATTCCTGATGGAGTAATCTCCTGATAAGTAATACAGTCTTTCCAGAAAGCCCGAGCTAATCAGTTCGGGCTTCTTGTTTTGAACTATTTCTTATTTTTACATGTATATACATTAAATGTAACGACATCACAAAGGATTAAATAAAACAAATTAACCCATTTACCACTTTCAAAGCCATGGAAACGCTCATAAACGGTCTGCACCACGTCACCACCTTAGCTGGCGATACGCAACGCAACGTTGATTATTATACAGATATATTAGGTCTTCGGCTGGTCAAAAAAACCGTCAACTTCGATGCGCCGGATGTTTATCATTTATACTATGGTAATGAAACCGGTTCGCCAGGAACGATTCTTACGTTCTTTCCGTACGGTAACTTGCCCCGTGGTCGTAAAGGTGTTGGGCAGTTAACGTATACGGCCTTTTCGGCACCGATAGCGTCGATGAGTTTCTGGATGGACCGATTGCATGAACGCAACATTCCGTACGCAGGACCTTACAAACGGTATTCGGAAACGTATTTACGCTTTGAAGATTTTGACGGTATGGGTATTGAACTCGTGTTTACGAACGAAGACCAACGCCCAGGCTGGGACAACGGACGAATTCCGTCTGATTTCGCTATCCGGGGTTTCCATACGGTTACCTTGAATGAGTCGAACCCAGATCGTACGATTGAACTGCTGACCCAGCATATGCAACATACACTGGTAAGCGAGGAGGATGGACGGTTCCGGTTCAAAGCAGGCAGTGGCGGTCCGGGTAATTACGTCGACGTGCTGCATTCGCCTAAAGACGTGCGGTCGTTGCAGGGTGCAGGGTCGGTACACCACGTAGCCTTCTCGACAGATTCGGACGAAACGCAGGCGATTATTCAGGATAAATTGCTGACGGCCGGTTACCACGTCACTCCCGTTCAGGATCGTAACTATTTTAACAGTATCTACTTCCGTGAACCCGGCGGTATTCTTTTCGAAGTTGCTACGAACCCACCAGGATTTGCCGTTGATGAACCGGTTGCGGAGTTAGGAACTGCGCTGAAATTGCCCCCCCAGTACGAAGCTCGTCGGGCTGCTCTGGAAGCGGAATTACCAACGATCGTTTTAAAATAAAGCTATAAACGTCGCTACACGGAGATCATAGACAGCTTATGTCTTATCGATCTACGTGTAGCGCTACAAACTCTTAGCTGTACTCATGATTCATAATCCAAACAACATTCGAACTGCCGGAAAACCGCTTGAAGAAGCGTCTAAAGTAATGGTGATGGTTCATGGCCGGGGCGGTTCAGCAAGTGATATTTTGTCGCTGTCCCAGTACATCGATGATACTGACTTTGCTTTCATCGCCCCGGAAGCGCAGGGTAATACGTGGTATCCTTACTCGTTTCTGCGCCCAATGGCTGAAAACGAACCTTATTTATCCTCGGCTCTCGAAGTGCTGACAAGTCTGCGGGCACGATTGCAATCGGACTTCAATTTTAAATTACCCCAGATCTACTGGCTTGGTTTTTCGCAGGGTGCCTGTTTGTTACTAGAATTTTTGGCGCGCAATCCAGCTGGTTACGGTGGCATATTTGGTTTGAGTGGTGGATTGATAGGCCCGCCGGATACGCCACGACTATACGAAGGATCATTCGATAAGACACCGGTTTTTCTGGGTTGCGGTGTTCCCGATACGCACGTACCCAAAGAGCGAGTACTGGAATCCGAGCAGGTTTTTCAGCGTATGGGCGCTGACGTGACGCTAAAATTATACCCAAATTTTCCGCACACCATTAACGAAGATGAGCTAAACATTGTTAATTTGCTATTAGCAGGTCCCAAATAGACTAGCTTACATTTAACAACAATGCCTATGAGCCAATATATGGTTGAATTTGACCTTCCGGCTGTAATGGACGAGGGGTTTACAAACCGGATTCCAGCCCAACGGCTCAAAGTGGAAGAATTAATGGAAAAAGGTTCTTTACTATCTTATTCGCTTTCGGTAGATCGGCAAAAGCTGTGGTGCATTTTCAAAGCCGATTCGGAGTTGGAAGTCATGGAATCGATTTCGGAGTTTCCCCTGATCAAATACATGACGCCGATGATTACCGAGTTGATGTTTCATAATATGGTGGCGGCTCGGATTCCCCTTTTTTCGCTTAATTAGCACAAAAAAGCCCTCATTGCAGAGGGCTTTTTTGTGAGCCAATACTTTTTCGCAATTTTGGACCGTCATTTACTACGGTCATGATTCAATCTTTCTTTCGCACACTTTGGTACTTTAGCCTGTTTGTATTGCTGATACCAGCGTCTGTTGGTTGCCGGTCAGATCAGCAGGATAACAACCGGCAAAACACCTATCAGCAGGAGCAAAGCTATCCTCAAAAGCATCAGCGCCACAAACACCAACGACAGCGGGCACGCACTGACGAAAACAATTAGTATTCGACTTCATCAGAAGCGAACGTTCAAGCGGGCGAGATACCGGCTAAAGTACTTAAGGTGTTGGACTACGTTCGCCGGTATGGCCGGGCACCCGATGGCTACGTAGGTGGTCGAACCTTTGGTAATTACGAAGGCCACCTGCCCAAACAGGATAATTCGGGCGATCGTGTCCGTTATCGGGAGTGGGACGTTAACCCTAAAATTCAGGGTCGTAACCGAGGCACTGAACGGTTGATCACGGGTTCCGACGAGCGGGCGTATTTCACCCAAGACCATTACAACTCATTTACCGAAATCAAATGAACCCAAACATTTTTATAAGCAAGGCCGAATACGAATTAGAAGCGCCATTCGGTAATGATTTTATTGCACACATCGACGGTCAGAGAACAGCTACGCTACGCCAGTTCTATGAAGAAATCGCTGACCTGCTCGAAATTCCTGACTTTGGCTTTAATCTTGATGCACTCAACGATTCGCTCAACGATCTGCAATGGCTTGAAGACAAGCGGATAGTCCTGTATATCACAAATACCAACGACTTCATTAGCAAAGAGCGTGATCCGGCCAAAATTGGCAGCGTATTGAGCCTGCTCGATGCCACCGCCGAAGATTGGAAATGGGTTGACGATGAAGATGAGTTAACCGACCGTAAGGAGATCGTCATCGTGTTTGAAGACAGCCCCCGCATTCGGAAGTTACTCGATCAGGAAGCGATTGATTATAACGAATTAGCCGAGTTGAAATAAGCCGCTAACTGCAACAAATTTCTGCTACATACTGTTAAATATAAGCCGCCGGAACGCCTTCCAGCGGCTTTTCGCGTTTGTTCATTACAATCTGAACGTCACTTGAAACCAGAAGAATTGATCGGTCTTTATACCGACGATAGTTATATAAAACTGCTGACTGAGCCTTTCAGCCGGAAGCAGACCAGCGAGCCGCAACGCTTGCAGATCAAGGGAATGGCGGGAAGCTTGGACGCCGTATTTGCATCGTCAATTTACAAATCGGTTGGTGGTAACCACTTGTACATCCTGACCGATCGCGACGAAGCAGCTTACTTCTTTAATGATTTGCAGAATCTGCTCGGTCGGGAGATTTTGCTGTTCCCGATGTCATATAAAAAGCCGTATCAATACGAAGAGGTAGAAAATGCCAACGTGTTGATGCGCGCGGAGGTGCTTAACAAACTTAATCCAGCTCCCAAGGGTGGTTTGCTGATGGTAACCTATCCAGAAGCGCTGTCGGAGAAAGTAATCAACAAGCGGTCGTTGCAAGCCAATACGCTGACGATTCGGGTAGGAGAGAAGCTAGACACCAACTTCGTTTCTGAACTGCTCCAGAACTACGAGTTTGAGAAGACGGATTTCGTTTACGAAGCGGGACAGTTTTCGGTACGTGGGGGTATTATTGATGTTTTTTCCTTCGCCAGTGAATTTCCATTTCGGATTGACTTGTTCGACGACGAGGTAGAAAGCATCCGGAAGTTCAATCCAGAGACCCAGCTATCGACGGACCCGGTTGACTTTATCAACATCATTCCGAACATCCAGACAAAACTAGTTGAAGAGACCCGCGAACCGTTTTTCGACTTTCTGCCCGATAACACAACAGTTTGGGCAAAAGACGTTGAGTTTACGCTCGAAATCATTGAGAAATGCTACGAGAAAGCCGAGCAAAGCTTTTCGTCGGTACTGGCGAGCAGCGGAGGTATTCAGATTGTATCTAATCCTGGCGATTTATTTGAAACGCGCCGTACGTTCCTGAACGAGCTGAAAAGCTTCCGAACAGTTGAGTTTGGTCGTAAATTCTACTTCAAAACTGACGGTCGTCAACAGTATAGTTCGAAACCGCAGCCATCGTTCAACAAAGATTTCAAGCGCTTGGTGGATACGCTGGGCGAAAATCAATCGAAAGGGTACACGAACGTCATTGCAGCCGAGTCGTTTAAGCAGCTAGACCGGCTACGAACCATTTTTGAAGAACTTGACCCATTCGTTAAGTTTCAGCCACTGAACATTGGCTTGCGGGAAGGATTCATTGACGACGCACTCAAGATCGTCTGCTTTACCGATCACCAGATTTTTGATCGTTATTATAAGTACCGGGTCCAGGATAAGTTTTCCAAATCAAAAGCGCTTACCCTACGCGAACTCAAGACATTACAGCCCGGCGATTACGTCACGCACGTCGATCACGGTATTGGCCGGTTTGCTGGTCTGGAAAAGGTCGATCATGCCGGCAACGAACAGGAAGCGATTCGGCTCATCTACCGCGACAACGACATTTTGCTGGTGAGTATCCACAGCTTGCATAAGATCGCAAAATACAGCGGTAGAGAAGGCGGTCCCCCAACCATGAGCAAGCTCGGCTCGCAGGAATGGGAGCAGAAAAAGTCGCGGATTCGGAAGCAAGTTAAAGACATTGCTCGTGAGCTCATTGCTCTGTACGCTAAACGCCGAAGTGCACCGGGCTACGCATATAGTCGCGACAGTTTCCTTCAAGCGGAACTTGAGTCATCATTCCTATACGAGGACACACCCGATCAGGCTAAAGCGACCAATGACGTTAAAGACGACATGGAGCGACCACACCCTATGGACCGGCTTGTTTGTGGCGACGTAGGCTTTGGTAAGACCGAGATTGCGATTCGGGCTGCTTTTAAAGCCGTAACCGACAACAAACAGGTAGCTTTGTTAGTCCCGACAACCGTTTTGGCCATGCAGCATTTCAGAACGTTCAGCGAACGTATGGCTGATTTCCCGGTAAAAATTTCGTATATCAATCGATTCCGGTCAGCTGCGCAGATCAAAGAAACGTTGAAAGGCGTCACGTCGGGTGAAATCGGTATCCTGATTGGAACGCACCGAATCGTCAACAAAGACGTTAAATTTAAAGACTTAGGTCTTCTAATTATCGATGAGGAGCAAAAGTTTGGCGTCAAAACGAAAGATCGCCTGAAAGAAATGCGCGTAGAAGTAGACGTACTGACGCTTACGGCTACGCCAATTCCGCGAACTTTGCATTTCTCACTGATGGGTGCGCGCGACCTGTCTGTTATTGCAACGCCACCACCAAACCGACAACCGGTTACGACAGAAGTACATCCGTACAACGAAACCGTGATTCGCGACGCAATCAGCTACGAGATTCGTCGCGGTGGACAAGTCTTCTTTGTGCACAACCGCGTCAACGATATTGAGTCGATTGGTAATCTGATCCTCCGTCTCGTTCCCGAAGCCCGGATCGGCGTTGCGCACGGACAGATGGACGGTGACAAACTGGAAAAGGTGATGACTCGCTTCATCGAAGGGGAGTTCGACGTACTGGTGTCAACGAATATTATCGAATCCGGTCTGGACATTTCCAATGCCAATACGATCTTAATCAACAACGCCCACTACTTTGGCTTGTCCGATTTGCACCAGATGCGTGGTCGGGTAGGACGGTCGAATCGCAAAGCGTTCTGTTATTTGTTGACCCCTCCACCGTCGGTACTTACATCCGATGCCCGGAAACGTCTGCAAACACTCGAAGACTTTTCTGACTTAGGGGAAGGATTCAAGATTGCGATGCGCGACCTCGACATTCGCGGTGCTGGTAACTTGCTGGGTGCCGAACAGAGTGGATTTGTTAATGACCTTGGCTTTGAAATGTACCACAAAGTGCTGGACGAAGCGGTGCAGGAGTTGCGCGAAAACGAATTCAAAGATCTGTTCGAAACAAAGCCCGGCGATTTCAAGCTGGCCTTACCCGATACGGTTATCGAAACCGATCTGCAAGTCGTTATACCCGAACGGTACGTATCAAATATTTCGGAGCGACTAGCGCTTTATACCCGTTTAGACAGTATTCAAAACAACGAAGAACTACAGGCGTTTCGTCAGGAAATAGTCGACCGCTTCGGCCCAATGCCCGAAGAAGTCGAAAATCTCATTAAGATGGTGAACGTTCGATGGAAAGCAGAACGATTATACCTTGAAAAACTGACGCTTAAGAATAATATCCTGAAAGGATACTTCGTTTCTAACGGGAATGACAACTTCTTTAAATCCGACCAATTTGGCAAGGTAATTGAATACATCAAGCGAAAGCCTGCCTTGTGTTCGTTGAAGGATTCGAAAAGTCGCCTGATCTTTACGCATAACAACGTGTTTTCCGTTGATCAGCTTAATGAAATAATGGGCGAGATAAGTAATTAAATATGTCAGTACAATGGACGAAAACGTAAGACCTGATCAAAATTCTCCGGATTAGTTCAAGTAGCTAGAATTAACGGGTACCGTGTCTTAAATCGTCCATCTTAAATTAATTTTGCATCTACGTTTTACACAAAAAAGAGCAATGATTCAAAAGTATCACCTGCAACGAGCGTTTTATGTGCTGCTGGCAACGGCGGCCCTTGCGTCTTGTAAGTCGAAGCACCCGACCAGCGTGCAGCCTGGCAAGAAGAGTACGGCGACGGGGATTGCTTACAACCAGAAAGACGGTTTTCAGGTAAAGAAATTTGCGGGACAGAAAGCAGGTCCGAACCTTGTTTTCATTGAGGGTGGCCGATTCACGATGGGCGCGCTCGAAGAGGACGTAATGAACAGCCGCGATAACCGCGAGCGTACCGTTTCGATTCAGTCGTTTTATATGGACGAAACCGAAATGGCAAACGTTCACTACCTCGAGTATCTGAACGCAATCACACGCGATTCGTCCGAAGAAGTGGTAAAAGCAGCGTTACCTGACACGACTGTTTGGGCTAACCCACTGTCATTCAATGACTCATATGTTACTCAGTACCTTCGTTATCCAGCTTTCCGCTACTATCCTGTTGTCGGTGTGTCGTGGGTACAAGCTAGTGATTATGCTGTTTGGCGGTCAAACGCTGTAAACAATGAACTGGCAAAAGGAGGAACGGCCAAGAAAAAAGGGGGTGGATTCTCGCTGAAGCGCAAATCGAAGCAAGCGGAAGATCCTGCTCTTGCCGAAGCGACCACATCGACCGCTCCACCGAAGCCAAGTCTGGAAAGTGGTATGATTCTTCCCGACTACCGGCTTCCAACCGAAGCGGAATGGGAGTACGCTGCTAAGGCGTTGATTGGAACGCAGTACATGGACGAGAACCAGATCAATCAGCGGATCTACCCGTGGGATGGTTCTTCGGTTCGTAACCCGAAAAAAGGACGCAAGCAAGGTCAAATGCTGGCTAACTTCAAACGGGGTCGTGGTGACTACGCGGGTATTGCCGGTCGTTCAAACGATGGTGCTATCATCACAGCAGAGATTTACGCGTATCCTGCCAACGACTTCGGTCTGTACAACATGGCTGGTAACGTAAACGAATGGGTTTATGACGTATATCGTCCTTTGTCTTACCAAGATGTGAATGACCTGAACCCGATCCGTCGGAACGGTTATCTGGATGACGCCAAAAACTACGATACGAAAAATAAGCAGTCGCTGATTGACGATAGACTTCGTGTTTACAAAGGTGGTTCCTGGAATGACGTAGCCTACTGGCTATCACCGGGTACACGCCGGTTCCTGGATCAGGACTCAGCTACCGCGATGATCGGTTTCCGCTGCGCGATGATCGGCGTTGGTCGGAACAAATAAGAAATCGATTTAGAGTTTATACCAGCGGTCGTCCAGCAATGGATGACCGCTTTTTTATGCATCAATGTGCGGCAGCTAAGGTCAGTACGCCGACCGATTTGCAACCAGCCTGTAGCAATTCAATGGCACACGCTTCAATGGTAGAGCCGGTTGTCAACACATCATCGACGATAACAATATTTTTGCCGATTACTTCGTCTGGATTCGGTACGGCAAATACAGTTTTTACATTTTGCCAGCGATCCATCCGGCTTTTTTGCGTTTGAGATTCTTTAAATTGCTTACGAATAAGAACGTCCGTTCGCATGGGTATATCTAGCGCTTCTGACAGCCCTTCTGCAATCCAATCGGCCTGATTATAGCCACGCTGTTGTAATCGGCTTTTATGCAACGGAACGCCAATTAGTACGTCTATGTCATTAATCAGCTCACTTTCCTGTTTCAGTTGATAGCCATACCAAGCCGCCATTTCCTTGGCCGCTTCTTTTTTGCCTTTATACTTAACCTGATGGATTAGTTTTTGTACGATACCTGACTTTGAGAAGTAAACAAACGAAGCAACAAATTGAATAGGTACTTTGCCGCCAAACTTGTTGAGCAGGCTTTCACTATACGGCGACCGATGCTGGCCTGTTTCGGGTAAATTGATTCGGCAGTGCGTACAGAGAACGTTCTCGTTACTACCCAGCGCTCGGTTACAACCAAGGCATAGCGAAGGAAATAAAAGGTCTGTAAAATCAGTTACGAGCAGCCGAATAAACCGAAACATGGTGATTGTTCGTTAGTTAATAGAAATCATTGTAAATTAGAAAGAACAATAACTTTCTCTACCGTTGTGAATACAAAAAGCATAGATGAGGCCTGGGAGCAGTTACTTGACCAACTAGAAGCGTTGGTTGGGAAACGTCCGGTTGACCTCAACGCCGTTCTATTTTTAATTGGTGTCCAGGAGTTGGGAAAAGGTCCCAGACGCTTCTCAAAAGAAGCGAAACAAGACTTAATGCATATCGCGGTTTGTCGAATACTAAGCCAATCCGGTTATTACACGTTTGCCGGTTATGATAACGATGGTTGGCCACAGTGGACTATGAACAAGCCGATTCCTCACGCTGATTTATTAAGTCAGGAGACTTTTTTAAAAGAACACGTTATTTCTTATTTCCAGTCTGAATTAGTTTAACTGCTCAACCCGAATCTTTATGCACTCGTCAAACGCCTACACGATGTTAGTGCAACGCATCGAAGAATACAAAAAACGTTACTTCCAAAATCAGTTGGTAAAGGGCAGTTTGTTCTTCATTGCTTTGCTGGGAAGTGGATACCTGCTTGTTAATACCGCAGAATTTATTGGGCGTTTCAACTCAGTTGGCCGTGGCATTTTGTTTTTCGGATTTTTGCTCACAGTCTTAGCTGGCCTATACTTATTGGTAGTTCGGCCTTTGATGAGTTTATACGGCCTTAACAAACCTTTATCAAACGATGAGGCAGCTCGTCAGATCGGCTTGTATTTTCCGGAAGTAGGAGATAAGCTACTTAATACCCTACAGTTACAGCGCATTTCGTCAGACCAAAGTGATTTGCTCCAGGCGAGCTTGAATCAGCGGTCACAGCAACTGCTTATCAATCGCTTTGCCAGTGCTATTCAAATCAGTCGGAATCGGCAATTTCTTAAGTACGCCATTCCACCGCTTGCGCTGATCTTATTGATTCTGGTGATTAACCCAGCTTTTTTTACGAGATCGTCGACGCGCTTAGTAAACTACAACGAAGAGTTCGTTGATGAAGCACCTTTCCAATTTGTTGTTCAAAACAAATCGATGAAAGCGTTTCGTAACGAGGATTTCCCGCTTTCTGTCAAACTCACAGGTGATGCCTTACCTCAGGCTGTCTACGTGGTAACGAATGGAACCCGCTTCAAACTTGATCAGTCTGGGGATCGGTTTACGTATAATTTCGATAACCTACAGCGGGATTTAGATTTTCATCTTGAAGCGTCAGGCTACAATTCACCTACGTACAAAGTCACGCTTGTTGACCGACCCGCTGTACTTTCCTTCAACGTTCGTCTCGATTATCCAGCTTATCTTAACAAGCCAACCGAGCAATTAGCCAACGTGGGTAATCTGTTGGTACCGCAGGGAACTGTAGTTAATTGGGAATTTGCGGCTGACCATACAGACTCGTTATTGTTACGGTTTAATACCGATGCAAAACCAACCCCGGCACGTCTAGCAGAGGAAAACCTATTCACAGTAAACCGGCGGTTGATGCAAAATGCAACGTATACGGTCTCGTTGAAGAACGGACAAATTGCGGCTCCTTCAACTATTCAATACAACGTTCAGGTCATCCCGGATCGTTATCCGCAAATATCGGTTGACCGTATTCAGGATACTGTGACGTATAATTACATTGCTTTGTCGGGGCTGGTATCCGATGATTACGGTTTCTCGAAACTGCGGCTGAACTACAAAATCAACCGTAGTGGGAAGTCTACTCCACTGTACAGCAAAGACATTCCCGTCAATCGATCAACAACGTCTCAAAACTTTGTTTACAACTGGTCACTTGACAGTTTGAAACTTGGTCAGGAAGATCGACTAGAATATTTCGTTCAGGTTTGGGACAATGACGGTGTAAATGGTCCTAAATCTAGCCGGTCGAATCAGTTGAATTTTGTTGTTCCTTCCAACGCTGAAATTCAAAAGCAAGTCGATCAGTCGGCGGAAAAAACCGAGCAGCAGATTGACAACGCGCTGAGTAAAACGCAAGCCATTAAGAAGGAGCTTAGTACGATGGAAGATCGGATGCGCACCAAAAAATCGTCCGACTTTCAAGATAAAAAGCAGCTTCAGGATATTCTGCAAAAGCGCGAGGAACTGATGCGTGAGGTGCAAAAACTTCAGGAACAGTTTCAAAAAACAAATGATACGCAGCAGCGCTTTGCGGAGAAAAATCAGGCAATGCAGGACAAACTTGAGCAGTTGCAGAAGTTGTTCAATGAGTTGCTTGATCCAGAGTCAAAGCAATTGTACGAGCAATTAAAACAGCTTCTTGAGCGCAAGCAGGACGAAAAAGCGTCTGAAATGCTTGATAAACTCAGCCGTAAAGAGCGTAACATGGAGCGCGATCTGGATCGGGCGCTGAAGCTTTTCAAGCAAATGCAACTAGAGCAAAAGGTAAATAACATTGCTGAAAGCCTCGAAAAACAAGCCAATGAATTAGACAAACAGGCCGAAGAAAATCAGAAGAAGAATGAGACGTCGCAGGAGCAACAACAGCAGCAGCAGAAGTCTCAGGAAGATTTCAAGAAAACGGAGAAGCAATTAAAAGAGCTCGAAAAGCAAGCGGAGAAAGACGACCTGAATAAGCCTGAATCTTCGGAGAAGGAGCAACAGGACATTGAAAAGGACATGGAAGAAGCGATGCAGCAAATGAAGCAGAACCAAGGCAAAAAGGCGGCTTCATCACAGAGTAAATCCGCCAAGTCGATGCGTGCTATGAGCAAGTCCATGAAGGAATCAATGGAATCGTCCGAGATGCAGGAGATGCAGGAGAATATGGATGACCTTCGGAACATCCTCGAAAATCTAATTACACTGTCCTTCGGTCAGGAACGTATAATGAAAGATTTTAGAGGTATGAGCCTTCAGGACCCTCGCGTTACGAAGCTTTCTCAGGATCAGCTGAAGCTACAAGATGATGCCAAAATCATTGAAGACAGTCTTAATGCACTGGCTAGTCGGGTTGTTCAAATTCAACCCTTCGTTACTCGGGAGCTAACGAACATGAAGTCGTACATGGACGAAAGTGTTCAGCAGTTGCGCGACCGTCGGCTAAGCATGGCATCGTCGAAACAGCAGTTTGCTATGACCTCGATCAATAACCTTGCGCTTATGCTGAGCGATGTTTTGAAGAACATGCAGCAGCAAATGAACGCGATGGCAATGCCTGGGAAAGGGAAGGGGAGCAAGAAAGGAAACAGTCCGGGTGGCAGCATGGGTGAAATGCAGAAGCAGCTTAATGCGCGAATGCAACAAATGCAAAAAGGAGGTAAATCAGGCCGGGGCCTTTCTGAGGAGCTATCTCAGATGGCCGCTGAGCAAGCGATGATCCGCAGTATGTTGAAGAAGCTCGAGGAAAATGCGAAGGGCACCGAAGCGGGCAAGCAGCAGGAAAAACAGGTCAAAGAGCTGATGGAGAAGATGGATGAGACGGAAACAGATCTTGTGAATAAGCGAGTGAATCCAAACACGATCAACCGTCAGAATGAAATCTTAACCCGTTTGCTTGAATCTGAAAAGGCATTGAAGCAACAGGAAGAAGATCCCAAACGCCAGGCAGAAGCGGCTAAATCAACCAAGCGAAGTACTCCTTCTTTCTTTGATTCAACGAATCTACAAAACAAGACAAAGCAAGTTGAGGTATTACGGTCCGTTACGCCGAATTACAATCTCTTTTATAAAAAGGAAGCAAATGACTATTTACAAAAAGTAAGTAAGTAGACGCTGCTCATCTTTTAACCGTCGGCTTGGCACAAAGGCCGACGGTTTTTTGTTGCCTTACTATTAACACATTGCGTTGTTACTTTTCAACAACTTTTGTCAATTTTGTGAAAAGTTTCCACGTGAAACATTTTTTCAAAACACTCAAAAATGTTTTCTTCTTACGATGTCATTGTAGTTGGAGCAGGACATGCCGGTTGTGAAGCGGCAAGTGCTGCTGCCACGATGGGTTCACGGGTACTGCTTATCACAATGAATATGCAGACTATCGCGCAAATGTCTTGCAACCCCGCCATGGGCGGTGTAGCCAAAGGACAAATTGTTCGTGAAGTAGATGCGCTCGGCGGCTTATCCGGTATTATTAGTGATAAGAGCATGATCCAATTCCGGATGCTCAACCGCTCGAAAGGGCCTGCTATGTGGAGTCCACGTTGCCAAAGCGACCGCAATGTCTTTGCCTGGGAGTGGCGAAAAGCGTTAGAAGAGAACCGAAATATTGATTTTTGGCAAGATACCGTTACGGAAGTACTCGTAAAAGATGGTCGTGCCAGCGGAGTTAAAACCGGTTTGGGCGTAGAGTTTTCGGCAAAAGCAGTTGTCTTAACGAATGGTACATTCTTGAATGGACAAATGTTTATTGGCGAAAAAGTCTTTGGAGGTGGGCGAACCGCTGAGCGAGCAGCAACGGGTTTAACTGAACAATTAGTGAGCCTCGGCTTTGAATCGGGCCGGATGAAAACAGGTACTCCTCCGCGCGTAGACGGCAGAAGCCTTAATTACGATGTGATGGAAGAGCAGCTCGGCGACGAAAAACCAGGCAAGTTTTCTTACACAGACACACCGACACTTGCCAAACAACGGAGTTGCTGGATTACGTATACCAATCAGGCCGTTCACGACGAACTCAAAACTGGCTTTGAAAAATCACCGATGTTCACGGGGCGAATCAAAGGCTTGGGGCCTCGGTACTGTCCATCCGTGGAAGATAAAATTAACCGTTTCGCCGATAAAGATCGTCACCAGATTTTCGTAGAACCTGAAGGATGGGATACAGTAGAGGTGTACGTGAATGGGTTCTCAACGTCCTTGCCTGAAACGGTTCAATACAATGCACTCCGTAAAATACCCGGTTTTGAAAATGTACGTATGTTCCGTCCAGGCTATGCAGTTGAGTATGATTTCTTTCCGCCTACTCAATTAAAGCCCACACTCGAAACACAATTAGTCAAGAATTTATTTTTTGCGGGTCAGATAAACGGCACAACAGGCTACGAAGAAGCGGCTTGTCAAGGGCTGATGGCTGGTATCAACGCTCATCGGAATTCGAACGAAGAAGCGGAGTTTACCATCAAACGGTCTGAAGGATATATTGGCGTATTGATCGATGACCTGATCACAAAAGGTACGGAAGAACCTTACCGAATGTTTACATCGAGAGCCGAATACCGTACGTTGCTGCGCCAGGATAATGCCGATCTTCGGCTTACGGAGAAAGGATATGCGATTGGATTAGCGTCGCAGGAGCGGTATGAAACGATGGTCGCGAAACGCACTGGCGTAGCTCAATTGACGGAAGCCATTCGGTCCGCGAAGGTGAAACCAGATGAGATAAACGGCTGGCTGGAAACCAAAGGCAGTGCACAGTTGCGCGAAAAGAACAGCTTATATACACTAGTCAAACGACCAGAGATTGACCAGTCGGATGTGCAGGAATTGCTGGCTTTTATACCTGATCTGGGTAGGGTAGGGGAGGAGGTACTCGAACAAACGGTTATTGAAATCAAGTACGAGGATTATCTAAACCGTGAAAAACAGAATGCGGAGAAACTGGACAAGTGGGAAAACTTGACAATAAATCCGACGTTTGATTACGATCGTTTAAAAGCACTCTCGTTTGAAGGAAAAGAAAAGTTAAAGCGTCTGAAACCGGCAACCATTGGACAGGCATCCCGAATCAGTGGTGTTAGTCCATCCGACGTTTCAATTCTCTTGGTCTACATGGGCCGTTAATTTTATTGGCCCTGATTACTCACGTCGGTAATCAGGGCCTTTTTGTATTCAAACTATTCATCGCACAATTTTGGAAACTGTTAGCGCGTGCCCAGTTTGCGGCAACCAATCATTTACTCCTTTCTTAGTTTGTAAAGATTATTTAGTAAGCAACCAAAACTTTACCATTGAACAATGTAAAGAATGTGGCTTTCGGCTTACTAATCCCAGGCCCGATGCAGCTTCTATTGGTTCGTACTATAAATCGGATCAATACATTTCTCATAACGACGAAAGTAGCGGGCTGGTTAGTACTGCTTATCGGTTGGTTCGAAATTACACATTACAGTCAAAGCTTAAGCTGATCAACGAGCTAAACGGTGGGCAGGGGCGCTTGCTGGATGTTGGTTGTGGAACGGGAGCTTTTTTGGATACTTGCAAGCAGGGCGGATGGCAGGTTGCGGGTATGGAGCCAGACCCGGATGCCAGGGCTATAGCAGAGAAGAAATTAGCAACTACGATCCAGCCAAATCTAGGTGCGCTCGAAGGAACCCAACCATTCGATAGCATAAGCCTCTGGCATGTACTCGAACATATACCCAATTTAAACGAGACGATACCACAGCTTGATAGGCTGCTTACTCAAAGCGGTACACTTTTAATTGCCGTTCCCAATTCAAATTCTTACGACGCAAATTACTTCAAGGAATATTGGGCTGCCTATGATGTACCCCGACATTTGCACCACTTTACACCATCAACAATCAAGCAGCTATTTCAAAAGCACGGCTTAAGATTAGTTGGACAGAGACCGATGGTTTTTGATGCTTTCTACATAGCTATGCTCAGCACCCGTTACATCGCTGGTAAGACTGATTATCTCAAAAGCGTTCAGGTCGGTCTTAAGTCAAATGCTCAAGCTAAACAAACCGGTAATAGCTCTAGTTTAATCTACCTGTTCAAAAAAGAGTAAGCGTTGCTTTGTCAACACAGGGCTCTCTGTTTTCCACCGTTCCGGTAAAGGTCTATTCTAAATTAAAAATGTTAAAATTTTATGTGTATAACCTTGTGCATAACTAAGGGGTATACGTGGATAAGTTGTTTATAAACCTCAGAAGCGATGTGTAAAACTTGTCAAGTAATCCACATCGCTTTCTTATTGACCAAAGATTGTGGAGAAATAATTAATTATCCCAAACAAGTCCACACGATTTCCCCAAAAAAAAATGTGGACAAAACTTATCAACAAATCCACACCGCTTTTGCAGTAAAAATGTGGATAAAATGTTATTTACTTAGTGATAAGCCTATTACAAGTGGATAACTTAATTAGTCTAAGTGGATAAGTTGCGGTTGTTATCCACATAATGTAAATTGAATAGTGGACAACTTATTTGTTCACATATCCACATAGCTAATGATTATAATAACGTTTCTTTTAAAAAGCTTTTATATAAAATGTTAATAAGGTCAAAAGTCGTTATTGGGCTGATGTGTGTGTTGTCAGTGGGGTTTGCTTGGGGGCAGACCGGGACGACGTTGGCCGAGGAATATTATAAAGCTGGCGAATTTGAGAAGGCGGCCAACGAATACGCCAAGCTCCTGAAAACGGACGTTACCTGGGTTCGCTTGGCGCGCTACGTGAACAGCCTTCAGAAAAGCAATAAAGGAGAAGAGGCCGCTAAGTACCTACGCAAGCAACAGCGTAGTGACGAGCCCAACCGCGCCTACTACGAATTGCTCATAGGACAGCTGGCTACGCAACAGGGTGACACCGTACAGGCAAGTACACAGTTCAATGCAGCTCTACAATCGAGTAAGTCATCGGTCAATAAGCTGGAGCGTATTGCCAGCGCCTTCAACGAAGCAGGAGAAGCCCGCTGGGCGGTCCGCGCGCTCGAAACGGCCCGGGAGGTCAGCAAAGAGCCTACGGCCTACAGCGAGGATTTAATGAGCTTGTATAAGGCAACCGGACAAACGGAGAAAGCCATCAACGAAATCATTACAACCAGCAAACAGTCTGATAAGAAAGAGCAAGTACTAGCGGCACTTCAGGGGTTTATCAACACCAAGGAAGAGCCACTTGTGGAAAAAGCGCTGTACACCAAAATTCAACAGGAGCCAAACGAGTTGGCGTATAACGAATTGTTGATTTGGTATTTTGTGCAGAAGCAAAAGTTTAGCCGGGCTTTGTTGCAGGAAAAAGCAACAGATAAGCGGATGAAGCTAAACGGCAGCCGCGTGTACGATCTGGGTATGCTGGCCATGAACAACAAAGAATACAAATCAGCCGCTGAGGCTTTTGAGTATATAACCACAACATATCCACAAGGGCAGCTATATCCATTCGCTCGTCGATTGGTAATCCAGGCTCGCGAGGAGCAGGTGAAAAACACGTACCCAGTTGATAAAGCAGAAATTCGCAAGTTGATTGCTGACTACCAGAAAATGCTTCAGGAAGTTGGTACAAACGTTAAGACGCTTGAGGCACTACGGAGCACCGCGAACCTCTACGGAAATTACCTCGACAGCAAGGATACGGCGCTTACCGTTTTGGATCTGGCTATCGAGATGGGCAAAACGGACAAGAACTTTGTAGACCGTTGTAAGCTCGATAAAGGCGATATCTATCTTTTGAAGGGAGAACCCTGGGAGTCTACATTGCTGTATTCGCAAGTTGAAAAATCGCAGAAGGAAGAATTGTTGGGTTATGAGGCAAAATTGAAGAATGCAAAACTTCACTATTACCGAGGAAACCTAGCCGTAGCCAAAGATATTCTGGATGTGCTTAAGCTGGCAACTTCCCGTGAGATTGCCAACGATGCTGAACAGCTGAGTTTATTGATTGTGGATAACACAGGCATGGACAGTACGGAAGCCGCCATGCGCGAATACGCGAGTATCGATCTGCTACTATTCCAGAATAAAACGGACGAAGCAATAGAGGCTTTGAACGGTATGTGGAAAAAGTACGCTGAGCATCCGTTAGCCGATGAGATTCTATGGCTACGAGCAAACACATTTCTGAAACAGGGCAAAAACGCTGAAGCAATGGAAGACCTCAAAAAAATATCGCTTAGCTATGCCAGTGATATTTTAGGCGATGATGCGTTATTTACCCAGGCAAAAATCTACGAAGAGCGGCTGAAGGATAAGACAGCAGCTATGGAAGCTTACCAAAAGGTGTTAACGCAGTACCCTGGTAGTATTTATGGGGCCGAATCGCGCAAACGCTTTAGAGCTTTGCGCGGAGATACCGTTAATTAGAAAGGAATAAGTAAAAGTTATCCACAAAAAAGGCTAGAAAAATGTGGATTTCTAGCCTTTTTTGTGGATAACTAACTTTATTAGGAGACAGTCTGCAAGAACGAGTCTTTGAACGCTTCGAACTGGGCTGGTATTTGAATACTCTGTTTGAGCCGGTCCGCTAAATTGGCCAGTCGCTCAGGAACCTCAACCGGTTGCCGAAGCACTTCTTCGACTAAAGGCTTAAACTTTGATGGGTGAGCCGTGGCTAAAGCTACTCCCACGTAATCATGCTTACTATCGCTCAAATAAGCTTGTAAACCCAGTATGCCAATAGCGGTATGTGGACAAGTTACGTAGCCATATTGACTATAGATCTGTTGCATTGCTGCCCGTGTCTGATCGTCGTCATAAAAATAGCCAGAGACATTCTCTTTAAAGCGATCATAGGAATCACCATACAGATGAGCCAGACGAACGAAATTGCTTGGGCTACCAACATCCATGGCGTTTGAAATGGTAGCAACAGACGCTTTGGGTGAGTAGACTCCTGTTTTCAGGTAGGAAGGTACCACCTGATTTAAGTTGGTAGCTGCCACAAAATGGGCTACTGGTAATCCCATCTGTTGAACCATCGCACCAGCGCTCAAATTCCCAAAGTTGCCGCTCGGTGTCGAAAACACAACCGGCTTTCCGTGATGACGTACCTGACCGTAAGCACGAACGTAGTAAAAGCCCTGTGGAATCAATCGGAAAATGTTGATTGAGTTCGCCGATGATAATGACAAGTGTGCGTTTAGCTCTGGATCGACAAAGGCTTGCTTAACGATAGCCTGACAATCATCGAAGGAACCATCTACCTCAAAAGCCTGAATGTTACCACCAAGTGTAGTCAACTGCTTTTCCTGTAGTTCGCTGACACGACCGGTAGGGTATAAAATAGAAACGCGAACACCGGGAACGTTATGGAAACCCATAGCCACTGCGCCACCCGTATCGCCCGATGTAGCCACCAGAATGTTTACCTCTTTGACATTACGAGCAGAATAGTAAGACATCAATGCCGCCATATAACGGGCTCCAACGTCTTTGAAAGCCAAAGAAGGACCATGAAACAACTCCAGAACGCCGGTTTGTCCTGGCTCTAACTCAACGACTGGCGTGTCGAAGTGTAAAGCGCTATGGGTTATAGTTTCCAGATTCGCCTTACTAATTTCATCACCAAACAAAGCCTTACTGATTTCAAAACCGATATCAGCGAGCGATTGATCAGCGATTTTCTCAAAAAAATCAGTCCCTAATACCGGCAAAGGAGTAGGCATATATAGACCCTTATCGGCAGGCATACTGTGGAAAAGGGCTTGCTCAGCAGAAACGGTGTTTTGAGGACTATTTGTGCTATAGAAACGCATAGGAAAAAGTCAGAATAAAAACGCAAAGTACGGTAAATCAGTCTAATTCACTGACGATATCCACTGAAATGTGGAAAACTAATGTTGATTAGTGGATAAGTAAGGCAAAGTATACCTTTGTGACTGGGAATACTTCACAGCAACCAAGGATCGATTTGACGCCAAAACAAGTTATACTGCTATAAAACTCAGATCGCTCCGTAATCAGCAAATTATTATGTCTTTTGGATTTTTCAACGTTCCAGCTCCATTGAATGAGCCCGTTAAAGAGTATCGGCCCGGTTCACCGGAACGTCAGGCTTTAAAGCAGGCTATACAGGATTTTCGCTCAACAGAAACGGACATACCGATGTACATAGGTGGTGAGGAAATCCGGACTGAACGTAAACTTCGTGTGGCTCCTCCTCACGACCATCAGCATACCCTTGGCTACTTTTACGAAGGGGACGCGCAGCATGTCAAACAAGCCATTGAGGCAGCTCTAACGGCTAAAGAAAAATGGGCCAACCTAGCGTGGGAGCACCGGGTAAGTATTTTTTTAAAAGCCGCTGATCTTATTGCTGGTCCTTATCGGGCACGAATCAATGCGGCTACGATGCTGGGTCAGTCGAAAAACGCTTTTCAGGCCGAAATCGATTCCGCCTGCGAGCTGATCGATTTCCTGCGCTTCAATGTGCATTTTGCAACGGACATCTACCGGCAGCAGCCAAACTCATCTCCTGGCGTGTGGAACCAGCTGGAGTACCGGCCGCTGGAAGGATTTGTCTTTGCGTTGACTCCGTTCAATTTTACGGCCATTGCTGGAAACTTGCCGACGTCCGCAGCGATGATGGGGAATACAGTTGTATGGAAGCCAGCCTACACGCAAGTATTGGCCGCCAAAGTAATTATGGAAGTCCTGAAAGAAGCGGGCTTACCTGAGGGGGTAATCAATCTGATTTACGTGGACGGTCCTGTCGCTGGGGATATCATTTTCAATCATCCCGATTTTGCCGGTATTCACTTTACAGGAAGCACAGGGGTATTCCAAGCCATCTGGTCTACAATCGGAACGAATATCCATAAGTACAAATCGTATCCGCGTATAGTTGGCGAAACGGGCGGAAAAGACTTTGTACTTGTCCATGAGTCGGCAGATAGCGACGAAGTAGCCACTGGTTTGGTGCGTGGTGCGTTTGAATACCAAGGGCAAAAATGCTCCGCAGCTTCACGAGCCTACATTCCATCGACACTTTGGCCGGCGGTTGAAGTCAAGGTCAAGCAGTTCTTAAATGAAATAGAGATGGGTGGAGTGGAGGACTTCACTAACTTTATTAATGCTGTCATTGACGAACGTTCGTTTAAGAAAATTACAGCCTACATTGATGAAGCGAAACAGAATGACCAGATACAGATAATAGCAGGCGGAAATTACGACGGTTCAAAAGGTTACTTCATCGAGCCAACAGTTCTTCGGGTAAGCGATCCTAAATATAGAACTATGTGTGAAGAGATCTTTGGTCCTGTACTATCTATATATGTTTACGAGCCTACAGAGTTCGATGCTGTACTTCAGCTTATAGATACTACATCGCCTTATGCGCTGACAGGGTCTATTTTTGCCAAGGATAAATACGTTGTAGAACACGTAGCGAAAGCCCTGCAAAATGCTGCTGGAAATTTTTATATCAATGATAAACCAACCGGAGCAGTAGTGGGACAGCAACCCTTTGGTGGAGCACGCGCATCAGGTACAAATGATAAAGCTGGATCAGCGTTGAACCTATACCGCTGGGTATCAGCCCGTACGATCAAGGAAACGTTTGTTTCACCGAAGCATTTTGCCTACCCATTCCTGCAAGCTGAATAATTTTTTAAATTTTTTTTGACAAACACTTGCATTAAGGAAAAAAGCCTCCTACTTTTGCACTCCCAAACACGGAAAGACGGTACGGCAAAATTGCTAAACGGCTTTTTATCAATAGATTGGTGAGTGGGAAATGAAAAAGAAGAAAAAATAAATTTCAACTTTTTCTTGACAATAAGAAACGAGTGTAGTACCTTTGCACTCCCAAATATAAGAAAGGCCAACAACGGTTGGCTACAATCTCGAAAGAGAGACAGTTCTTTGACATATTGACATCAAATAGGTTAGCACCTAATTAAGGCTAAAAAGACAGTGACTAACGACTAGTCACGCAGTTATTTACGATGGAGAGTTTGATCCTGGCTCAGGATGAACGCTAGCGGCAGGCCTAATACATGCAAGTCGAACGGGCCGCAAGGTCAGTGGCAAACGGGTGCGTAACGCGTAAGCAACCTGCCCTCAACTGGGGGATAGCCCGGCGAAAGCTGGGGTAAACCCGCACGGTCCCTTTCTGCTACCTGGCAGGATGGGTAAACATTTATGGGTTGAGGAGGGGCTTGCGTCTGATTAGCTAGTTGGCAGGGTAACGGCCTACCAAGGCGATGATCAGTAGGGGTTCTGAGAGGATTGGCCCCCACATGGGTACTGAGATACGGACCCAACTCCTACGGGAGGCAGCAGTAGGGAATATTGGGCAATGGAGGCAACTCTGACCCAGCCATGCCGCGTGCAGGATGAAGGCGCTCAGCGTTGTAAACTGCTTTTATCTGGGAAGAAAAGTAGTCCTGCGGGATTATGTGACGGTACCAGAGGAATAAGCACCGGCTAACTCCGTGCCAGCAGCCGCGGTAATACGGAGGGTGCAAGCGTTGTCCGGATTTATTGGGTTTAAAGGGTGCGTAGGTGGTTTTTTAAGTCTGGTTTGAAAGCTGGTCGCTTAACGATCAGATGTGGCTGGAAACTGAGGAACTTGAATGCGTTGGCGGTAGCCGGAACGGGTCATGTAGCGGTGAAATGCATAGATATGACCCAGAACACCGATTGCGAAGGCAGGCTACTACGACGTGATTGACACTGAGGCACGAGAGCATGGGTAGCGAACAGGATTAGATACCCTGGTAGTCCATGCCGTAAACGATGATTACTGGCTGTGTGTGTTTCGGCATGCGTGGCTGAGCGAAAGCGTTAAGTAATCCACCTGGGGAGTACGCCGGCAACGGTGAAACTCAAAGGAATTGACGGGGGTCCGCACAAGCGGTGGAGCATGTGGTTTAATTCGATGATACGCGAGGAACCTTACCTGGGCTAGAATGCGCGTGAATGTATCAGAAATGGTACAGTGTAGCAATACACACAAAGCAAGGTGCTGCATGGCTGTCGTCAGCTCGTGCCGTGAGGTGTTGGGTTAAGTCCCGCAACGAGCGCAACCCTTATTGTATGTTGCCAGCACGTAATGGTGGGGACTCATGCAAGACTGCCTGCGCAAGCAGAGAGGAAGGGGGGGACGACGTCAAGTCATCATGGCCCTTACGTCCAGGGCGACACACGTGCTACAATGGTCGGTACAGCGGGTAGCGAGGCAGTAATGCGGAGCCAATCTTGTAAAGCCGGTCACAGTTCGGATTGGGGTCTGCAACCCGACCCCATGAAGCTGGAATCGCTAGTAATCGCGCATCAGCCATGGCGCGGTGAATACGTTCCCGGACCTTGTACACACCGCCCGTCAAGCCATGGGAGTTGGGGGGACCTGAAGACCGAGGTAAGAGTCGGTCAAGGGTAAACTCGGCGACTGGGGCTAAGTCGTAACAAGGTAGCCGTACCGGAAGGTGCGGCTGGAACACCTCCTTTCTGGAGCCAATAGGTGCTACCATTGATGTCAATATGCAAAGCACTGGGCTTGTAGCTCAGGTGGTTAGAGCGCTACACTGATAATGTAGAGGTCCGTGGTTCGAGTCCACGCAGGCCCACAGTAACCAAAAGAAGGGGGATTAGCTCAGCTGGCTAGAGCACCTGCTTTGCAAGCAGGGGGTCAACGGTTCGAATCCGTTATTCTCCACATGAACCAACGGGTTCATATGTTCTTTGACCTACGGAAAGAAACGTAACTGTTCTACGGAGCAGTAGCGATTGAATACACAAGAGACACACGAGTAAGTATGTAGCGTGCAATCACGCAGCAAAAGGGCGCCTGGGGGATGCCTATGGCTTCTGGTGGCGATGAAGGACGTGGCAAGCGACGAAACGCTGTGGGGACCCGCTGGCAGGGGCTGATCCACAGGTATCCGAATGGGGCAACCCACTATCTTGAAGAGATAGTACCTCCTTGGAGGGGCGAACGCGGAGAACTGAAACATCTAAGTACCCGCAGGAAGAGAAAACAAGTCGTGATTCCGTCAGTAGTGGCGAGCGAAAGCGGAACAGCCCAAACCATCTGCGTTACGGCGTAGGCGGGGTAGTAGGACCCGACATCAAGCCAACAAGCGAACTGAAATGATCTGGGAAGGTCAACCACAGAGGGTGAGAGTCCCGTACGGGTCAGTGCGTTGGTGGGTTGGGGATCCTGAGTAGGGGGGGACCGGAGAAATCCCCTCTGAATCGGCCGGCACCATCCGGTAAGGCTAAATACGACCAGAAGACCGATAGTGGAGAGTACCGTGAGGGAACGGTGAAAAGCACGGGGAGTACCCGGGTGAAATAGACCCTGAAACCAGGCGCTTACAAGCGGTCGGAGCTCCCAGTGTGGAGTGACGGCGTGCCTTTTGCATAATGAGCCTACGAGTTACCGTCACTGGCGAGGTTAAGTACGTGGACGTACGCAGCCGAAGCGAAAGCGAGTCTGAACAGGGCGTCGAGTCAGTGGGGGTAGACGCGAAACTTGGTGATCTACCCGTGGCCAGGTTGAAGGGGTGGTAACACACCGTGGAGGACCGAACCGATAAGCGTTGAAAAGCTTCCGGATGAGCTGCGGGTAGGGGTGAAAGGCCAATCAAACTGAGAAATAGCTCGTACTCTCCGAAATGTTTTTAGGAACAGCGTTCAGTGTTACCACTTTAGAGGTAGAGCGACCAACAGGATGCGGGGGAGTCACATCCTACCAACTTCTGATGAACTCCGAATGCTAAAGGGGGTGCTGGGCAGTGAGGGCTTGGGTGCTAAGGTCCAAGTCCGAGAGGGGAACAACCCAGACCATCATCTAAGGTCCCCAAGTGTGTGCTAAGTTGAACAAAGGCGGTCCGGCTGCTGAGACAGCCAGGAGGTTGGCTTGGAAGCAGCCATTCCTTTAAAGAGTGCGTAACAGCTCACTGGTCGAGCGGGGCGGGCGTCGATAATAAACGGGCATCAAGCACACCACCGAAGGTATGGACCTGTACATGAGTACAGTGTGGTAGGAGAGCATTCTAACAGCGGTGAAGTTGAAGCGTGAGCTTTGGTGGAGCGGTTAGAAAAGCAAATGTAGGCATAAGTAACGAGAATGAGGATGAGAACTCCTCACACCGAAAAGCTAAGGTTTCCTCCGCGATGGCAGTCATCGGAGGGTTAGTCGGGGTCTAAGGGGTAGCTGAAAGGCGGGACCTGAAGGGAATTGGGTTAATAGTCCCAAACTATCTATGCAGGTCAAACCATGACGGAGTGCCGGGGGTTCTACGTCCGGACGGAAGTGGGCGTTGAGATGAGGCTTCGGCTGAGTCGAAGAACTGAAGGGGCTTCCAAGAAAAGTGGTTTGGCGTCAAGCGTATGGATACCCGTACCGTAAACCGACACAGGTAGCTGGGAAGAATATTCTAAGGTGCGCGAAAGAATCATGGTTAAGGAACTCGGCAAGATGACCCTGTAACTTCGGGATAAGGGGGGCCTACCCAGCGATGGGAGGCTGCAGAGAAGAGGCCCAGGCGACTGTTTACCAAAAACACAGGACTCTGCCAAAATGAAAGTTGACGCATAGGGTCTGACACCTGCCCGGTGCTGGAAGGTTAAGGGGGGAGCTTAGTCGCAAGACGAAGGTTTGAACTGAAGCCCCAGTAAACGGCGGCCGTAACTATAACGGTCCTAAGGTAGCGAAATTCCTTGTCGGGTAAGTTCCGACCTGCACGAATGGTGTAACGATCTGGGCACTGTCTCAACCATGAGTTCGGTGAAATTGTAGTAGCGGTGAAGATGCCGCTTACCCGCCACGGGACGGAAAGACCCCGTGCACCTTTACTACAGCTTAACATTGATCGCCGGTCAGGCATGTGTAGGATAGGCGGGAGATTGCGAAGCGGTGTCGCCAGGCATCGTGGAATCAACCTTGAAATACCGCCCTTGGCTGACTGGCGGTCTAACCTAGACTTAGGGACCGTGTTTGGTGGGTAGTTTGACTGGGGTGGTCACCTCCGAAAGGGTAACGGAGGTTTCCCAAGGTTTGCTCATGCCGGACGGTAATCGGCAGCGGAGTGCAATAGCAAAAGCAAGCTTGACAGTGAGGCAAACAGGCCGATCTGGGACGAAAGTCGGGTATAGTGATCCGGTGGTTCCGCATGGAAGGGCCATCGCTCAAAGGATAAAAGGTACGCCGGGGATAACAGGCTGATCTCCCCCAAGAGCTCACATCGACGGGGAGGTTTGGCACCTCGATGTCGGCTCGTCACATCCTGGGGCTGGAGAAGGTTCCAAGGGTTCGGCTGTTCGCCGATTAAAGTGGCACGCGAGCTGGGTTCAGAACGTCGTGAGACAGTTCGGTCCCTATCTGTGGTGGGCGTTGGATGACTGAGGGGGTCTGTCCTTAGTACGAGAGGACCGGGATGGACCAACCGCTGGCGGATCGGTTGTTTGGCCGCAGGCACGGCCGAGTAGCTACGTTGGGAACAGATAAGCGCTGAAGGCATCTAAGTGCGAAACTGGCCCCGAGATGAGTCATCCGGTATAAAGGGTCGTAGGAGACGACTACGTTGATAGGCGACAGGTGTAGGTGCAGAGATGCATAGAGCTGAGTCGTACTAATGAGCCCGGACGCGTGATTGTTGTTGCTGCAAATGGAATGTGTGGAAATGTGTGTATTGAATTGTTTGTTTCTTTCTGTGGGGACAAAGACAACGCCATAAAGACATAAAGACTTTGAGCGCAAGCTCGACGAGTTCAACAGGTTGGTGCGGTTAAGGCGGGTGAACACCTCTTCCATTTCGAACAGAGCCGTTAAGCCCCGTACTGCCGATGGTACTGCTGTCACAAGCGGGAGAGTAGGAAGGTGCCACCTGGTGATATTGAGGGGAAAGGCCGTTAGCGGAAGCTAGCGGCCTTTTGCTATTAAAGCCTATTCAATTATTAAGCTGTGGGCACTCCCACAGGTAAAACGGGTAAACGGTTGGCTATACCTAGTTGATGTTTTGAAAGCAGTAGAAAAGCCGCGCTTGAGCATCAACTAGATATAGCCAAATAGAATTAAATCGCCCTATTGAGCGAATGATAATCTAGTGCGAATAGGAAATAGTCCACAGAGCGATTCGCTTTATGAGGCTTGTATTAACTTTTCGCTGATCGCCTTTATATCCAATCCGTCGAACACACCTGAACTCATAAACAAAAGAATATCAACTGTGCTGACTTGAGCTAACACGTATTCTTTTAAAGCTTCGAGTTCTGTAAAGACTTTTAAGTTTGTATGTCCGAAGGCGTTTATAACATCCTCTGGACGTATAGGACTAGCCGAATTTAAGTAAGCCTGCGTGTCGGCGTTGAAGTAGACAACAACTTGGTCGGCGGCATCTACTGTACCTTTGTATTCATCTAGAAAGGTTTTGCTTAAGCTGCTTACCGTATGAAGTTCTACAATAGCCAACAAGCGTTGATTTGGGTACTGATGCTTAACTGCTTCTGTTGACGCTTCAACCTTGGCTGGTGAATGAGCAAAGTCGTGAAAACTGATTCTGTTGACTGAATTAGGTACCGAGGTTTCGGCTATTTTTTGTAGTCGTAAAGCTACTGGCTTAAACGTTTGAATTGCTGCGTAGAATTGATCCTCTGTAATGCCAATACGATCACAAACAGTCATCGCACCAGTAACATTCTTCATGTTGTGCTCGCCAAAGAAGGAGACCGGTATTTTTGTTCCTTGTTTGGTAATCAAATAGGTTTGGCCATTCCTTACTTCGCTAAGATGGGCCTGATAGGGTATTTTTGTAATGTCGGTTCGTTCTTTCTGTCCAATTACATCGAGCATATTATCTGATTCATCAAAAATCAAGATACCTGCTTTAGGCATTGCTTCAGCCAGCAATTCAAATTGGTCGACGTACGATTCCCAGGAAGGGTAAATATTTACATGATCCCAGGCTATTCCATTAATCAGGGCGATATGCGGTTGATAATGCAAAAACTTAGGACGTGGATCGATTGGCGAAGAAGCATACTCATCCCCTTCAATAATAATGACAGGTGCCTCTGGTGTAAGCTTAGCCATAGTCTCGAAACCTTCGATCTGCTCACCTACCAGATAGTCAAAAGCTCGATTATGAAACGCCAAGGAATGCAAAATCATAGCAGTGATGGTCGTCTTACCATGACTTCCAGCGATAACCACGCGTTGTTTCTGCTGACATTGCTGGTAAAGAAATTCCGGATAGGAATAAATCGACAAACCTAATTCCTGCGCCCTGACTAATTCCGGATTATCCCGACGAGCGTGCATACCAATGATGACCGCGTCTAAGCCCGTGTGAATTTTTTCCGGAAACCAGCCAGCCGTAGCCGGTAGAAGACTATGCTGCTGTAGTCGGGTTCTAGACGGGTCATAGATTTCATCGTCGGAGCCAGTAATTGTAAAACCTTGTTGCTGGAGCGCTAAAGCGAGATTGTGCATTGCACTACCACCAATTGAGATGAAATGGATAGCCTTGGGCATTCGAAAAAAGTCAGTGTCGAGCGGCAAAAGTAGGGTTTCTTTTTGGTTTGATGCAAGAAGGAGAACGAACGGCCAGGAAAGCCGATTTGCCCACTATTAAATTTTATCGTTATTCGAATCAAACTCGCGGCATTTTCGTTGACTATCTTGCGAATGGATAGTACTTGGAAAGCCCGATTTTAGAACCCAAATTCGCGCCTGTTTTTGAGAAACACAAACCCCATTTTATGCGCCGAAGCTAGGGATGAAGACTTATTATGACCTGATCGACCAGACATTTGAGTTTCCGACGCGGGAATTCAATGTTGAGAATAATGAATTGATGTTCAACAATGTACCATTGATGGACATTATCAAACAGTATGGAACGCCCCTCAAATTAACGTATTTGCCGAAAATCACCGAGCATATCGAACACGCTAAGTTGCTGTTCAGAAATGCCATGAAGCGGTATAATTACAAAGGGAGCTATACCTACTGCTACTGTACGAAGTCATCCCATTTTCGGTTTGTGCTCGAGGAAGCACTGAAAAATAATATCCATCTCGAATCCTCATCTGCTTATGATATTCCTATTATTCGGGAATTGTATAAGATGGGTAAGGTTTCGAAAAGTACATACATCATTTGCAACGGCTATAAACGGCCTTTGTATACTCAGTATATTAGTGAACTGATCAATGATGGGTTCAACTGTGTGCCTGTTCTCGACAATCTAAAAGAGATCGAGGCTTACGAAAACTCGATAACGGCAGATAGCGTCAATTTTGGCATCCGGATCGCTACGGACGAAGAGCCAAATTTTGCGTTCTACACATCCCGTCTGGGCATCCGATACAGCGATGTCAACGAGTTGTATCGCAGTAAAATTCAGCCGAACGAGAAGTTCAAGCTCAAGATGCTGCACTTCTTTATCAATACAGGTATTAAAGATAGTGCCTACTATTGGAGTGAGCTGAGCCGGTTTATGTACAAATACTGTGAACTACGGAAGGTGTGCCCTGATCTCGATTCGATTGATATCGGCGGTGGAATGCCTATCCAAACGTCGTTCCAGTTCACATATGATTACCAGGCCATGATCGACCAGATTGTGGAGAGCATTCAGTGGATTTGTAACAAAAATAACGTACCAGTCCCCCATATCTTCACGGAATTTGGCTCGTATACGGTAGGCGAAAGCGGAGCGGTGATTTATAAAGTCATCGACCAGAAGCTACAGAACGACAAAGAGCTGTGGTACATGATCGATGGCTCGTTTATTACGCAGCTTCCTGACTCGTGGGGACTCGGACAGAAGTATATCATGCTGTCGGTGAATAACTGGGACAATCCGTACCAGAAAGTAAACCTGGGCGGTTTGACCTGCGATTCGCACGACTTTTATAATACCGAAGCGCATAGTGCCGATCTGTACTTACCTATCTTTAATCAGGATTCGGAAGATCAGTACATTGGTTTGTTCCACACCGGAGCATATCAGGAGTCGTTGGGAGGTTATGGTGGAATTCAGCACTGCCTGATTCCTGCCCCGCAGCATGTAATCATTGATAAAGATGAAGAAGGTAACCTGCGGTCCCGCTTGTTTGCCCCTGAACAGAATAGCGAAGTGATGCTGAAAATTCTGGGTTATGGCGGAGCAGAGCCGGGTATGACCGAGCTGGAAGCAACCGAGGCCGCCGAAGAGCGGGAAGTAGAAGCCGAGCTGCTGAAAGAAGATAACCTGTAGTTTTACGTTTAATGAGTCTGCTGCGAACTGTAGCAGGCTCGTTAGACAAAGTCAACCAAACAATAAAGAAGTTAGACGAATATACCACTTTTGGTATTATTTTCGTTTAACAATCTGAAATTGTAAGCAAAACGTAGCAATATTTCATGAAAAGACTACTCATTTTAGGCGCTGTGCTAGCGACTTTATCGCTCGGGTCATGCGCTCGTAGGGCCAACTGCCCAGCCTATGGTAGTGTGCAGAAAGCCGCGCCAACGCAGGTACGTGTGTAGAAGAAGCTTAGTGAAAACAAATAAAAGCCCTCTGGACGTTGACTGCTCCAGAGGGCTTTTGTTAGGCAAGACCCAACACAAATCGGGATGCTTCAAGCAGATTAGTCGCACTACCGTCGCATTCCGGCGATTGATCTGGTTCGTGAGCGATGCGGACGGTACGAACACCTACCCGTTTACCAGCCTGCATGTCCCGTAAAGCATCACCAATCATCCATGACTCATCAGGAATGATATTGTACTTGGCCATGGCCTTTTCAAGCAAGAGTGAGCCTGGCTTCCGTGTCAACGATTCCGAGTCGTAATTTGGGTGATGAGGACAATAATAGATATCATCGATAAGCTGGCCGCACTGCTCCTGCAAGTAATTATAACAGGCCATGACATCATCACGGGTATAAAGCCCTTTCGCAATGCCTGCCTGGTTTGTAATTACAATAAGTAGGTAACCTGCATCTTTCAATGAGCGCAGTGCTTCTGGTACGCCATCGGGTATGATAAAATCCTCAACACGATAAACGTAGTCAGTCCGGTCTTCATTTAGAACGCCGTCTCTGTCCAGAAAAACACACTTATTCATAAAGATTGACGGTTTGTTTTAGACAATAATACAACTATTCAACGAAATAATTGTATTGTCGGTTTGGTTGTTTGTATGTTTTACTAAATGGGAACATGTTCTTTCCCATTTAAGCCGATGCAGAAAGTCGTTTCTGGCTCGGTCGAGCAACTGAAAAAAATTTCTGCATCGGCCCACTTCAGATCAATCAGGCACCTAAGTCCTGAAGGCGTTGCTCTAACGCTTGAATTTTGGCTTCGGCATCAGCAAGCTTTTGCCGCTCCCGTTCAACGACGTCAAGCTTAGCATTAGCAACAAACCGTTCGTTCGAAAGCTTTTTAAGCGTCGATTCCCGGAAGCCAACGTTATACTCCAACTCTTTGCGCGTAGCAGCAACCTCCTGTTCAACGTCAATTTCGCCAGCGATATCGACAAAAAACTCATCGCCTTTGATCAGGAATGACAAACCAGCTGCTTTCTCGTTGACGTAGCTAATCGTCGAAACGTTGGCCATTTTCTGTATCAGCGGCTCAAGCGTCTGGAAGCGTTCGGGCGTTACCGTCTTGATCGATACGGGTAATTCGGTCTTAGGCGAAATCTGCTTGGCGTTGCGAATATTCCGGATGTTTGTGATTACGTCAAACAACGTGTCAAAATCAGCCAGAATCTGGTTGTCAGCCGTCGCTGCTTTCGGAAAAGGAGCAACGCAAATGCTATCGCCAGTCTGCCGTTCACGAATCTCCTGCCAGATTTCTTCGGTAATGAACGGCATAAATGGATGAGCTAAAGCCATCAACCGTTCAAAGAAATTAATCGTGGAATCGTACGTGACGCGGTCAATTGGTTGCTCAAAACCTGGCTTGATCAACTCCAGGTACTGCGAACAGAAATCATCCCAGATAAGCTTGTAGATAGCCTGCAACGCGTCCGAGATCCGGAATTTGCTGAAATGATCTTCAATTTCGGTAAGTGTCAAACTCAATTTTGACTCAAACCAACGGATAGCTAAGTTATTGCTGTTCGTAGTAGCCTGATTTACTTGGTCAGTCACCGTCCAGCCTTTAACCAATCGGAAAGCATTCCAGATCTTGTTGCTGAAATTCCGGCCCTGCTCCACCAGTTTTTCGTCGAACAGCAAATCATTCCCAGCCGCTGAACTGAACAGCATTCCAGTCCGGACTCCATCAGCCCCATACTTTTCGATAAGGTCAAGCGGGTCGGGTGAGTTACCGAGTTGTTTCGACATTTTCCGGCCCAGCTTATCCCGAACCATACCTGTAAAGTAAACGTCCTTGAAAGGCTGCTCACTTTTGTATTCGTAACCCGCAATAATCATCCGGGCTACCCAGAAGAAGATAATGTCAAAACCCGTAACAAGCGTGTTGGTTGGGTAATAGTAATCCAGATCCTGCGGTCCAGCTTTAGGATCATCCGGATTGCCCGACGGCTTGAAAACCGACATCGGCCAGAGCCACGACGAGAACCAGGTGTCCAACACGTCTTCATCCTGTGTCAGATCGGCCTCGGTCATGGCGAACAGCAATTTCTCGTGCTGTACTTTTTCCAGAGCCTCGTGTTTGTTTCGGGCAACGATTACGGTGCCGTCCTGCATGTAAAAGGCCGGAATCCGCTGCCCCCACCACAATTGGCGGCTAATACACCAGTCGTGTGGGTTTTCCATCCAGGAACGGTACATATTCTTGAACTTCGACGGATGAAGCTGAACGGTGTCGTTCATCACGTTTTCGAACGCAGGCTTCGACAACTCGTCCATCTTCAGGAACCACTGCAACGACAGCTTTGGCTCAATGACGGCATTCGTGCGTTCCGAAAAACCAACGTTCGATTTATACTCCTCGGCTTTTACCAGGTTCCCCGATTCGTCGAGTAGCTTGATAATTGCTTTCCGAGCCGCAAAACGGTCCTGACCAACCAAAATCTGTGCTTTCTCGTTCAGTGTTCCGTCATCGTTCAGAATGTCGAGCGTTGGCAGGTTGTGCTTGATACCCAACGTATAGTCATTTGGGTCATGAGCGGGCGTAACTTTTAAGCCACCCGTGCCAAAATCCATCGTGACGTACTCATCCGTGATAATTGGAATCTCGCGATTGATAAGCGGAATGATTGCTTTCTTACCGTGCAGGTGCTTATAGCGTTCGTCGTTCGGATTGACCGCGATCGCTGCATCAGCCATGATCGTTTCGGGACGAACCGTAGCAATGGTGATCGAATCCTGCCCTACGCTTCCGGCTATGTCGTACCGAATGTAAACCAGCTTCTGCTGAACTTCTTTGGTGACAACTTCTTCATCCGAAACGGCGGTCAATCCCTGTGGGTCCCAGTTGACCATCCGGACACCCCGGTAGATTTTTCCTTTGTTGTAGAGGTCAACAAATGTGTCGATAACTGACTCATAAAGCGCTGGTTCCATCGTAAAGCGCGTACGGTCCCAGTCGCAGGAAGCACCAAGTTTTCGGAGTTGCTTAAGAATGATGCCGCCGTATTTGTGCGTCCATTCCCAGGCGTATTCCAGAAATTGCTCGCGGGTGAGATCATGCTTGTTAATGCCTCGCTCCTTGAGCATAGCCACCACTTTAGCCTCGGTAGCAATACTCGCGTGGTCGGTACCGGGTACCCAGCAGGCATTTTTACCCTCCATGCGGGCTTTACGGATCAGAACATCCTGAATCGTATTGTTGAGCATGTGCCCCATGTGCAGCACCCCCGTTACGTTCGGTGGAGGAATGACAATGGTGTAGGGCTCACGTTCGTCGGGAGTAGATTTAAAAAGTTGGTTATCAAGCCAGTATTGATACCACTTTTCTTCAATGTCCTGGGGGGTGTATGTTTTTGAAATCATAGAAACAGTCGAAACCGGAAAAATTCCTACCAACTAACAAACAGAAGATGAATAGAAAAGGAGCGGTATTACCGATAAAAAGCAAAATTAGTTAAATTGAATAGGGTGAAAAAACGAAAGGCCGTCTTTAGCCGTTTTAACGTAACACTTCATCAGTCATTTATGGAATTCGGAAAAATACATAACCTTGACGCCGTCAATTTAACCTTACCACCCGGATCGGCTTTCAACGCCCGGGTCTGGGCAGGGGTAGAACCTACTCAACGGCCCAACGTCTTTATTGGCGGACCTATCTGGGCCAATAAAGACTATGTAGGTAAAGTGTACCCGTCCAACGCGAAGGAGCGTGACTTCCTGCATTACTACACCCGGCAGTTCAATACGATTGAACTGAACCTGACGCACTATCAGATTCCAACAATGAACATGATTGATAAATGGAAGGCCGAGGCAACCCAAGGGTTTACCTACTGCCCTAAGTTTCCCCAGGCTATCAGTCATGAGCGGCAATTAATCGCCAGCGAAACCTTAACCGAAGAGTTTGTCAATGCCGTATTGGGGCTCGAAGAGTTCTTGGGAATGACGTTTCTGCAATTACCGCCGTCATTCGGACCTGACAAATGGCCGATATTAGAAGCGTACCTAAAGAGCTTACCCGACGAACTGGACGTAGCTGTTGAGTTTCGCCACCCGGATTGGTTCAGTAAAGCCGCCTTGTGGCAGCAAACCCTTGAACGGCTTTATGTGTTGCGTCGACATGTGGTCATCACAGACGTAGCCGGTCGGCGCGATGTGTTGCATATGGGACTGAGTAGCCCCGTTTTGACACTTCGATTTATCGCAAACGAGGGGCACCAAACCGATTATGTACGTACCGATGCCTGGATACAACGGCTTAAAACCTGGTTTGAGAAAGGATTGCAAACGGCTTATCTGTTTATTCACGGCGGTGCCGAAAACGACACCGCACCTGAGCTAATTCTTTATTGGACTCGGGAACTGAACAAGCATTGCGGCTTAAACCTGCGCGAACCCGTTTTACAACCCAAGGTCGTACAGGGCAGTTTGTTTTGATTTACCAGACCGACCCATTATTTTTGCTCTATGACTTTAGCAATCGCAATACATCGGCATCATCATTCTGAGCGGTAACGCAGCAGAACGAGACGCTCGTGTTTGTGCTTTCGGAGAGAAAATCCTGATTCCCACAAGATACAAAGCCCGGTTCTGCCAATGAGCCGGGCTTTTTTTACGTATGAAAACTGTCATAATTAAATACAACGCAGGTAATGTTCAGTCGGTGATGTACGCGCTGGATCGGCTGGGAGCAAACTACCTCCTGACGGATGATGAAGCGGAAATTCGTTCGGCGGATAAGGTTATCTTTCCGGGTGTCGGCGAAGCGAGTACCGCTATGGCCTACTTGCGTGAACGAGGACTGGATAAGCTGATTCCGTCCTTGAAACAGCCTGTTTTAGGAACCTGCGTCGGTATGCAGCTCATGTGCCGTTATTCGGAAGAAAACGATACGACCTGCATGGGTATCTTCGATATCGATGTTCGGCGGTTTCCGGCAGAACCCGGTTTTAAAGTGCCACATACCGGATGGAACAGTATCCATACCTTGCAGGGTCCCTTGACAGAAGGGCTAGCCGAAAACGCTTATGTGTATTTCGTTCATAGCTATGCCGCCGACGTTTGTCCGGAAACGACCGCCGTTTGCGATTACGTGCGTCCGTTCAGCGCCATGCTGCACCGCGATAATTTTTACGCGGCTCAGTTCCACGCCGAAATCAGCGGAGACGTCGGCCAGCGCCTATTGGAAAACTTTTTGACATTATAACACGAACATCCTGTTCGCCCGTTTATTGCTCTTTCTCTGCGGACAGGATGTCCGCGTTACTTATGCATATCATTCCCGCTATAGACCTCATCGAAGGTAAGGCTGTTCGCTTGACGCAGGGCGATTACAACCAGAAAAAAGAATACAACGCTCGCCCGTTTGAAGTGGCTCAGCAGTTTGAAGACGCTGGCCTGACCCGCTTACACTTAGTCGATCTTGACGGGGCCAAGGAGAAACGCGTTATCAACTGGAAAGTATTAGAACAAATTGCGTCGAAAACGCGGCTGCACGTCGATTTCGGGGGCGGAGTTCAATCCGACGATGATTTACGGATCGTGTTCGAATGTGGTGCTAAACAGGTTACGGGTGGTAGCATAGCCGTAAAAAATCCGGATCTGATGGAGCGCTGGCTTTCCCGGCACGGCTCGGAAGCGATCATTTTGGGAGCGGATGCCAAAAACGAAAAGATTGCTGTGAGCGGCTGGGAAGAGTCAACCGAAGTATGGGTGTATGATTTCGTTGAAAAGTGGGTTGAGAAAGGCATCAAGTACGTGATTAGTACCGATGTCGCCAAGGATGGATTATTGCAGGGGCCTTCGTTCGACTTATACCGAAACCTACAGGATCGCTTTCCCGATCTGAAAATCATTGCCAGCGGTGGTGTCAGCAACATGGCTGATATTGAAACGCTGGCCGATATGAACGTTTTTGGCGTTATCGTCGGGAAAGCGATTTACGAAGGACGGGTAAGCCTGAAGGAATTAAGTCTTTTTTCGGCCCAATAGCTGAATTTGATATGCGTCGTACTTTCTTTCTGATCCTGGCTTTTCTGGTATCAACCAACTGTCTGCGCGCTTCGGCTGACTCGACGCGGCAGCGTCGTTTTCAAAAGCTGGCGGACGAAATGCGACTTAAAAAGCCAAAGCTGAAAGAAGGTGACTACGAAGTGCGTATCTGGAATCGGCAGTCATTGCAGTACGGAGACGCGCAAATGCTTTACCGACTAATCAAGCGGAAGGAAACGTTTACGGTAACTAAATCCATCATCCTGTGGAATAAGCATGAATTTAAACATGCTACGGAGTTCAACTCCAATAGACCCGTTACCGTTGAGCTTTGGCAAAAGCTACTGCAACACAATATCTTGACGTTACCCGATATGACTGCGTTGCGTGATCAGCTGTTTCCGAAACCGGAGAAGGACTCGACCTGGAATGTAATCGAACCGGATGGGACGGTTAGCGTCAAAGCAAAAAGGAAACGAAACAAATGGATAATCATTGGAGATGGTGAAGGCTACTATTTTCAGGTGTTCGGCAAGGATAGCTACCATGACTACGAATACAGCAATCCGCTGGGCTACGTGAAAGAAAAACCCGAAATTATAGAGTTGTGTAACGTCGTCGCCATCCTGCATGATCTGGCACCCGCTTTCCAATCGACTCAATAGACGCACAAACCATGATTCAGGAATACACGGTTAGCGACGATAAAACCAAAATTGATTTAGCTGTCATTCACGATTATTTAAGTCGAGAAGCCTATTGGAGCCAGAACATTCCAATTGAACTGGTGCAGCGGTCAATCGATAATTCGCTTTGCTTTGGGGTTTATCGGGCAGATCGGCAGGTTGGTTTCGCTCGGGTTGTTACTGATCTAGCCACATTCGGTTATCTGGCCGATGTTTTCATTTTGCCCGAACACCGGGGTAAAGGTTTGTCCAAGAAGCTGGTAGCTTTTATAATGGCTTATCCTGCTTTACAGGGCCTACGCCGGATAATGCTGGTTACGCGCGACGCGCATGGGTTGTACGAGCGGTTTGGTTTCAAACCGATTGATAGCCCCGAAAATACAATGTCTATTAAACTGTTTACGAGCTACTAATGCTGACCAAACGCATTATTCCCTGTCTGGATATAAAAGACGGACGAACCGTAAAAGGTACCAACTTTGTCAACTTACGTGATGCTGGTGATCCGGTAGCGCTCGCGGCTGTTTACGCGCAACAGGGTGCCGACGAACTGGTTTTTCTGGACATAACGGCTACCGTTGACGAGCGAAAAACGCTGATTGAACTGGTTCGCAACGTAGCGCACACAATCAACATTCCGTTTACGGTTGGTGGCGGTATTTCCTCGGTAGCCGATGTGTCGGCCTTGCTCAACGCCGGAGCCGACAAGATTTCGATCAATTCATCAGCGGTGCGTAATCCGGATTTGATCAATGAATTGGCTTTGGAATTTGGGAGCCAGTGTGTGGTCGTAGCCATCGACACGCGGTATGTAGACTGTGAACACATCGTTCACACGCACGGCGGACGTAAGCCTACTGCTCTTCGCACAATTGCCTGGGCCAAAGAAGTAGAGGAGCGGGGAGCCGGTGAAATCCTGTTAACGTCGATGGATACCGATGGTACAAAGGCGGGTTTTGCGCTTGCGCTAACCGCTCAGATTTCAGGTGCTGCCAACATTCCGGTTATTGCTTCCGGTGGGGCTGGTACAATGGACCATTTCGTGGACGTTTTCACAACGGGCAAAGCCGATGCCGGATTAGCGGCCAGTATTTTCCATTTCAAAGAAATTGACATTCCGGCTCTGAAAGGGTATTTGCGAGAAAACGGAATAGAGATGCGGGTTTAGTCAGAGCTTTGCCCGTTTTCGAGTGGTGTCGGGTTCTCAAACCCGACACCACGCCATTGCTAAAATTTGAAGCCCAGATCGAGCGAAACGATTCGGTTTTTGGAAACCAGTTGACTGCCACGTGCTACGTTTATCAGCCCGCGTTGATAGCTCATGCCGATGTTAAACGCGTTATTCTGGTTGATTTTGTATTGTACGCCTGTACCAAGCAGTAGTTCAACATCGCCGAATCCATAGTGACGGCTATTGCCTCCATTCTCTGCCGTATACAATCCATTCCGGGCCTGATCCAACGCTTTTTCGGCTAGCTTTACGCTTACCAGCCCCCCCGTCTGAATGTATAAGCGCATGTTTGGCGCTATGTTGTTGGCAAACAACTTTACCGTGAGAGGTATTTGCAGGTACTGGAGGTTGTAGACCGATTCTTTTTCGGGAGCCCCCGGATTCCAGATGTTTTGCCCAAACGTACCGGGCATTTGAAACCCCGACCGTTTGATGGTATACCAGAGACCCGTTCCGAAGGCGTAGCGATTCTTGAAGAAAAAGTAATCCAGCGATGGGCCGACACTCATCCGAACGCCTGCGCCATTGGGTCGGAAACCAGCGTAATTACCAGATCCTTCTGCGGTGTTCAAATCAAGCGAGGGCGCAAAGCGAATGCTCATTTCGATGAGGTGCGTAGGCCAGGCGTAATCGGGTCCCGATCCGTATCCATTATTTTCGTCCGAATCAGTAGTCTGCTGTTTTTTTCGCCGACGTTTACGGTCATCATCATAATCACGGCGATTCTGATCCTGTCCGTCGTAATTATCCCCCAAAATTTTACGGAATCGTTTCTCCGTTACGCTCGATTGTTTCGTTCTTAATCGGTAAAGGGCGGGCGACGATGACTGTGCCCAGGCGCTGATGACGGTCAGCAGAACCAAAATCAAACCCAACCCTGCAACTTTTTTCATAATTTTGTACGTTTTCAATACAGAAAACCAGTGAGTTTCATGCGACTAAGGATAGCCCTTGCAGGGCTTTTTTGCTTGTTTTTATTGGCTTCGTGCACAAAAAACGAAGACATCACGCTTATCCGGCTAGACCAACAACTGTTTTCGGCCAAATCGGCTGACGGTGTTCGGACCTTTCTGAATCAGAACCCATCAGTAGTTCAATTGTACTTTAACGCGAACGGGGCCGGAAATGATACAGCGCTTGTTCGAGAATTGACCAACCGGATAAATAATCCGGCTTTGAATGAACTGCACAAACAGGTCGAAGCCGAGTTTGGCGATATGGCTGATTTGAGAAAGCAACTCGGTGAAGCCTTTACCAAGATCAAAAAAGACTTTCCTGACTTTCGCTCTCCCAAAATAGCGACCATTGTAACCGGTTTTGCCGGACCCGATTTAGTCGTTACCGACAGCCTGATTGTTATTGGCATCGATTACTTTGCCGGTCCCAACGCGAAGTATCGACCACGTGGTCCCGAATTTCCACAGTACGTCTTGCGCCGGTACCAGAAAGAATACATCGCTCCGGCGGTCGTTTTCGCCATTTCTGACAAATACAACGCGACGAACCGTAGAGATCAAACGATGTTGGCCGACATGGTGTACTATGGAAAAGGGTACGTGTTTACGAAATCGATGGTAGCGGGTTCAGACGGCGAACCGATTGCGGACAGCCTGCTTATCGGATACTCAGACAAGCAACTGACCGAAACGTTTAACGCGCAGGACATTGTTTGGGGGCATTTTATTGAAAATCAACTGCTGTATCAGACTAATCCTGCTATAAAACAGCGATATTTGAATGAGCGGCCCTTTACGGCAGAAATTGGACAAGGTTGTCCCGGTGCCATCGGGCGTTGGGTCGGCTGGCGAATCGTCGGGCGGTATCACGACGAGCATTCCGGTGTTAGCATTGCCGAACTGATGCGCAACAGTGACGCGCGGCAGATTTTTGAACAATCCGGTTATAAAGGTCAAAAAGACAATTGATTGTTGTCATAGCGATAACCCAAAGCGCACAATATTTTTGACCGATTAACGACACGCTTAAAAAGCAGTTATCGAGAATAATTACCACTAATGGCAAAGCGAGGAAGATCTTTTGGCGAGGAGGCCAGTCAGGAGGATAAGAAAAAAATCAATCGGGAAGGCGTCAAAAAGGCGTTGAGCATCTTTCGATTTGTAAAACCATACCGGCTTCAGTATATCATTGGGTTTGTTTTCCTGGTGCTGTCGACAGGTACCACCATGAGCTTTGGTTTGCTGATTGGGCAGATCACCAGCGTAATCCAGGGACAATCGGCGTTTACGCTGAATCAGGTAACGCTGTTTTTTGTGGGCGTGTTGGTCGCTCAGGCGATCTTTTCGTTCTGCCGAATCTACTTTTTTTCGCAGGTGAGTGAGCGGGCTATGGCCGACGTACGCCGGTCTACGTACAGCAAAATCATTACCCTGCCCATCCCGTTTTTCGAAAAACGGCGTGTCGGCGAACTAACCAGTCGGATCTCGGCTGATGTGTCGCAGCTACAGGATGTACTGACGCTTACCTTGGCGGAGCTTTTTCGGCAGGTTGCCACGCTGGTGATTGGTACCGGCATTATTTTCTACGTGTCCTGGAAGTTGACTTTGTTTATGCTGGCTACCTTTCCGGTTATCATCGTAGCGGCTATGGTCTTTGGCCGGTTCATTCGGAAGCTGTCGAAGCAGGCGCAGGATTTGCTGGCTCAGGCGAACGTGATTGTGGAAGAGACGCTGCAATCGATCAATATTGTCAAGGCATTCACGAACGAGAAAATAGAAATTAACCGGTACGGTACCGCCCTGAATCGTGTCGTTAACACCGCGCTTCGGTCAGCTAGCTACCGGGGTGTTTTTGTATCGTTTATCATCTTTGCTTTGTTCGGTGGCATCATCGGTGTCGTATGGTACGGCGGTTCATTGGTATTATCCAACGAAATGCCTTTTTCTGACCTGCTGACCTTTATCGTTTACACTACCTTCATCGGCGGTTCGGTAGCCGGTATGGGGGACTTGTACGCACAGCTACAACGGACAATCGGTGCGTCGGAGCGAATTCTCGAAATTCTGGAAGAACCTTCGGAGGTAGATGCGAATCAGGAAACCCCACTTTTTGTGCCGGTGCAAGGCCACGTTCAGTTTAATGACGTTCACTTTTCGTACCCTGCTCGCCCTGATGTACCCGTTTTGAAAGGGGTTTCGCTGGACGTTGCCGCCGGTCGAAAAATTGCGCTGGTGGGTAAGAGCGGAGCTGGCAAATCGACGATCGTACAGTTACTAATGCGGTATTACGACAACGGTAGCGGTCAGATCACCGTAGATGACCGCGACTTGACGAGCTTCAACATTACCGAATTGCGTAAGAATATTGCTGTTGTACCTCAGGAAGTGATTCTGTTTGGCGGAACAATTCTGGAGAATATACAATACGGTAAACCAGGAGCAACCGAAGCGGAAGTACGGGAAGCCGCCCGCAAAGCCAATGCCCTGCAATTTGTTGATTCCTTCCCCGAAGGCTTCCAGACGGTTGTGGGCGAACGGGGTGTTAAACTATCGGGTGGGCAGCGGCAACGTATTGCCATTGCCCGCGCTATCCTGAAAGATCCGGCTATTCTGATTCTTGACGAAGCAACCAGTTCACTAGATGCCGAATCGGAGAAACTGGTGCAGGAAGCACTGGACGAGCTGATGCAAAACCGGACAACGATCATTATCGCCCACCGGCTGGCGACGATTCGTAAGGTAGACCGGATTTATGTAATTCGCGAAGGCCAGATTGCCGAAGCCGGTACGCATGACGAATTAGCGCTTCAGGAAGATGGTATCTACGCGAATCTGGTTAAATTGCAATTTGAAACGATTGAATAACCGTTTGTTGTTTTGATACGATAAGCAACAAATTTGAATCATAACGTGAAATGAATTCAGCCGCTAAAACCCTGAAAGACTTTAACCTTCGGCATACCAACGGTCGGGAGGAAGTGCTGGATTTGTTTCTGAACGCTGGTCATGCGCTGGCACACAATGATGTTGAGAATGGGTTAGGACCTGATCACGACCGGGTAACCATCTACCGGACGCTCCGAACGTTTTTGGACAAAGGGCTTCTTCACAAAGTACTCGACGACGAAGGTGGAACCAAATATGCGCTGTGCCGGGAAACCTGCGCGGCAGGTCATCACCACCACGACCATGTGCATTTCAAGTGCGAACATTGCGGACAAACAACTTGCCTGGATCAGGTTCGAATTCCTACCATTGCCCTACCGGAAGGGTACGACCGGAAAGAAATGAATCTATTGATTCAGGGCGTTTGTCAGGACTGCAATAAGTAATCAAAAAGCTTAGTTCTATCAAATGAGCTATGGCCAACGAATCGATACGTTACCAATCGGCAGTGCAAACACTGCCGATTTTTTTATAACAACCCTATGACCATTGAGAACACCTTTCAGCAACGCGAGCAGCAATTCAGTAAAGCCGAACAGGTAGCCCAACAGCAGTATAACCAATTAGCGTTCTGGCGACTTGTCTGGTTTGTAGGCAGTGTTGCGGGCGTCTGGTTGCTCATCCGCCTTGATCAGCAATTGGGTGCTGTGGGTGCTTTGCTCATTGGCCTGGTTGGTTTTCTGTTTTTGTTGAAAAAACATCAGGCCGTTCGTGTCCAACGCGATATCAATCATCATCTGGTCTTTGTTAACCGGGATGAAGCGGCTCGTCTTGAACGACGTTATCTGCGCCCTGAAACCGGCGAGCAATTTGCTAATCCTGCGCATTACTACGCGGGCGACCTGGACGTGTTTGGCAAGCATTCGTTGTTTCGACTACTCAATCGTACGCACACGCACGAGGGACAGAATCGATTAGCAACCTGGCTACAAACACCATCCGGACCGGATGCTATTCGGCTTCGCCAGCAAGCAGCCACCGAATTGAAAGCGGATCTTGATTGGCGGCAACAGTTTGAAGCCTTGGCGTACACGGAGGAAACAATTACCCGTTCGCCAGAAGAATTGATAAAATGGGCCACGGCGGATGTTACGCCCTTACCGGGCTACCTGAACATCGTACGCTTTGTATTTCCCGCCATCACACTTGGGATAGTTATTGCCTGGCTGACCGGTTATGTGCCCGGAGTCGCTGTCTTATTGGCACTGGCTGTTCACAGTGGCGTGCTGAGTCAAACTTCGGCCCGTGCTAAAGAAGTGAGCGAACAGACGTTTGAGATATCGGCCGCTCTTCGGTCGTACCAGACGTTGTATCAATATGCTGAACAGGTAAAAGGTCAGGCGTTACGATTACAGGCTATTCGAGATGCGCTGAAGTCAACCGACAAGTCAGCTTCCGAAGCGATTGGCCAGTTATTCCAGCTAACCGAAGGATTGAACTACCGACGTAATCCGTATTTCTATCTTTTTTTCGGTATTGCCACCTTGTGGGATATTCATTACCTGTTCCGGCTAGAACACTGGCGGAAAGAACATGGTCCTCATCTGAGTCGCTGGTTCGACGCATTAGGTGAACTGGAAGCACTGAATAGTCTGGCTGGGTTTTCCTATGCTCACCCAACCTACGCCACTCCAGACATTGTTGATGATCAGCTAACGCTAAAAATCAAATCGGCAGCCCACCCTTTATTACCGCCGGATCGTAGCGTAGCCAACTCGCTTACGCTAGTGGGTAGTGGGCAAACGATCCTGATCACGGGATCAAATATGTCGGGAAAAAGTACGTTTCTGCGTACCGTTGGGGCAAACGTTATCCTGGCTCTGGCGGGCGCCGTGGTCAGCGCAAAAGAGTTTGTGTGTTCGCCGGTACGGGTGTTTACCAGCATGCGTACGCAGGATTCGCTCGAAGAAAGTACTTCCTCATTTTACGCTGAATTAAAACGCCTACAGACGCTTATCAACCTTTCTAAGCAGTCACCTAGTACCCTGCCGGGTAGTGTGCCCGTGCTTTATTTTCTGGACGAAATTCTAAAAGGAACCAATTCCGTCGACCGGCACCGGGGCGCGGAGGCTTTGATTCGCCAACTGCACCGTACAACGGCTTCGGGTTTTGTATCAACGCACGATCTTGAACTTGGTCAGTTGACGGATTCCAGTGATTTTGTTCGTAATTATCATTTCCAGTCCGATCTACACAATGGTGAATTGCTGTTCGATTACACGCTTCGTGATGGTATCTGCAAAAGCTTCAATGCCAGTCAGCTGATGCAGGCAATCGGGATTGAAATCGATGCCGTTCAGAAATAGAACCAGTACCAGCGAAGCTTGGGACCAATTTGTAGCGTCGGTGCCGGAATCTTTATGTATTTGAAAAAGCCTAAAATCAGCTTCGCCGTTGCGTTGCGTGGTTTGAAAAGCTTAATCAGGTTTATATCTGGAGCAATATACCACTCATGGCGGCCACCCAGACCGTCGTGATGAGAACTCCAGCTTTCGGCTTCCAGGCCCATACCAACCGATAGTTGCAACCAATCAGGCCATGTGTTTTGCCAGCGTTGCCCACCAAAACGATTCACCGAGAAAGACAACCAATACGTCTGGTTCAAGTAGTCGTCGATGGAAAATCGCTGGCGCGGGATACCACGTTCGTCAAAATATTTGGGTGTGCGCTGCCAGTAACTAGCCTTCCACTGAGCATCTTGCAAAAACGCAGAGCGGTGTTGCAGCATAGGCCAGAAACCACCGAGGGTACCGGCTGTCACATCGCGCCAGCTAAATCCATACGTCGGCGAATAAGCGTCTTTCAGTTCGATTCCTACCTCAACGAATGCGGCTGCACCCAACGCTAGCCATTGGGCTTTTCGGGGTGCTACACCCGCCCAGCGAAAAGCGTTATAATACGCATCGGATACAAAAACGCCACCTACTAAGTGGGCTACTTTATCGAGGCCGCTGGCATACGTCAAATCCCGCCCTTCGTCAAAATGGAAAGCGGTTCCTTTACCGTTCCACCACGTTCGCTCGAGATAAGCATAGCTTGATCCAAGTGTCAGTAGTGATGTTGCTCCAACGGCCCACACTCGACCTGCTTTGGTCGTGCTGGACTGTATTCGGCTGCTGTCCGATGAAACCGGCAACGTATCCGATGACGAAGTAAGAGCTAGTACTAGAAATAGCGTTTTCACAGGGTAGTGTGTAAGAGCCACTTTAGGCGAATAAAGTTACATACATGTCTGATAGAGAAAAATTGCGCTAGTCAAAATTATGCTCTTCCAACTGGGCAAAATCCAAAACAAGAACTGTCCGCCCTTGTTAGGACTAAAGAAAGCCGTATATTTGCAATAGTATGCTTGCATACTATTGCAAAAGTAAATGACACTTTCCTAATGAAAACCGGAAGCAATACGGGCAATAACGGCCAAAAAAAAAGCCTTCCCAATGGGAAGGCTTACGTTAAGGTGGTGGTGATGGACGGAATCGAACCGCCGACACAAGGATTTTCAGTCCTTTGCTCTACCAACTGAGCTACATCACCGAAACGTGGGTGCAAAAGTACGTTGCTTGAGCATTTTTGCAATAGATTGACCAAAAATATTTTCAATAAAATTCTGTCATCTTTCTCAATTATTTGATTAACAGGTGATTTGACTCAAAAATAAATGGAAATTTTTCAGCAGATTTTATTCGTCGTGGCCCTAGTAGCTACGGCATGGTACATAACCAAACGCGTTCGGCTTATCGCACGAGCCATTAATTTAGGTCGTCCGGAGAACCGATTCGATCATGCTGACGAGCGATTGAAGACGATGCTGTTAGTTGCGTTTGGACAGAAAAAGATGTTCGCAAATCCATTGGTGGGTGTCATGCACTTTGTCATCTACGCCGGATTTATTATCATCAATATTGAAATCCTGGAAATTATCCTGGACGGCATCTTAGGCACGCACCGATTGTTTGCGCCGTACATTACGCCGGTTTATCCCATCCTGATTGATGTGTTTGAAGTGCTTGCATTTGGCGTTCTGGTGGTTTGCGTTGTCTTTTTATGTCGCCGGTTTATTGCCCGCGTTAGTCGGTTGCAGGCCGAGCGTCACCGCGAGTTACGAGGTTGGCCTGTTTCGGACGCAACCATTATTCTCGTTGCCGAGATTGTACTAATGGTCGCCTTTCTTACCTGGAATGCGTCGGATAGCGTCCTGCGCGATCGGGGTGTCGGTCATTACGGTGAGCTGCAAGGTGTCGTCCCTGATTTTCTAATTAGTCAGTATCTCAAACCGCTATTTGCGGGTTTTAGCGATACCGCTTTGGTTGCTTACGAACGTACTGCCTGGTGGTTGCATATCCTGGGCATTCTGGCTTTTGCCGTATATGTCACCTACTCGAAACACTTGCATATCGCTTTGGGCTTTCCCAACGTGTATTTCTCCGATTTACAACCAAAAGGAGAAATGCAGAATATGCCTGAAATCACCAAAGAAGTACAGCTTGCTTTAGGCTTACCGGTTACAACGGGTGCAGATGGATCGCAAGTAAACGACAATGGTGAGCAACCGGCAGAAGTCGGTCGATTTGGTGCGAAAGACGTGCAGGACCTGAAATGGATCAACCTCATGAATGCTTACAGCTGTACGGAGTGTGGTCGCTGCACAGCCGCCTGTCCGGCTAGTATCACCGGCAAAAAACTTTCTCCCCGGAAGATTATGATGGATACCCGCGATCGGATGGAAGATATTCAGCGGGGCTGGCAAACGCACGGAAACGACTACCAGGATGATAAGTCGCTGTTGGGGGATTATATCACCGCCGAAGAATTGAACGCCTGTACGACCTGCCAGGCGTGCGTAAACGCTTGTCCGATCAACATTAATCCGCTGGATATTATTCTTCAGTTACGGCGTTACCGGGTCATGGAAGAATCGCAGGCGCCCGCTTCCTGGAACGCGATGTTCAGCAATATCGAAAATAACATGGCTCCCTGGAAATTTTCGCCAAGCGACCGGTTTAACTGGGCCGATCAGGTTAATGAAGTTAAATAGGTACACTTCGATTCTGGCGATTATAAGCCGCATCAACGTATTCATCAAAGAACCATACGCATGACACAGGAAGTAAAAACATATACAGTACCGACAATGGCCGACATGGCCGCGTCGGGCGATGAACCGGAAATTCTGTTTTGGGTTGGCTGCGCTGGCTCATTCGATGATCGCTATAAACGTGTGACCATTGCCTTCGTTCGCATTCTAAACCACGTAGGTATCAAATTTGCCGTTCTGGGACCGGAGGAAGCCTGTACGGGTGACCCAGCGCGTCGGGCGGGAAACGAGTTTTTGTTTCAGATGCAGGCTATGGCGAATATTCAGGTGTTGAATGGCTACAACATCAAGAAGATCGTAACGGCTTGTCCGCATTGTTTCAATACGCTCAAGAACGAGTATCCAGAACTGGGCGGAAACTACGAGGTTATTCACCATTCGCAGTTCTTACAAGGGCTAATCAACGAAGGGCGTGTACGCGTTAAAGATGGTGAGTCGTTTAAAGGACGGCGGATAACCTTTCATGATTCCTGTTACCTGGGTCGGGCGAATAAAATCTATGAAGCGCCCCGCGATGTGTTAGCCGCCCTGGATGCCGATCTGGTCGAGATGAAACGCGTACGGGCCAACGGACTCTGCTGCGGCGCTGGTGGCGGGCAATACTTTAAAGAACCGGAACCTGGTACCAAAGATGTGAACGTCGAGCGGGTAGAGGAGGCTCTGGGCACCGGTGCCGATACGATTGCAGTAGCTTGCCCATTTTGCATGACGATGATGTCAGACGGGGTTAAAAATAAGAATCGGGAGGACTCGGTTCGAGTGTACGACATTTCGGAACTCATCGCGCAGGGACAAGGGTTGTAAATTCAGTGTGTAGGTGTCAAGAAAGATCACCGAAGAAAGTGGTTCGCTCGATTCTTGACTGCCGTTAACTGATAACTAGAAACTGGATATGTACGTTGACTTTGACAAACTGCCCCAGAACGCCCGTGTGTGGGTGTATCAGGCAAACCGTCCGCTGGCCGACAGGGAGGTGAATGCGATCAATGCGGCTCTACAACCGGCGCTCGGCCAGTGGAGTGCCCACGGGCAGCCTTTGCTGGCATCAGCATTGGTAATCGAGAATCGGTTTATTGTCGTAGGTGTCGATGAAGGCTATACCTTGCCGAGTGGCTGTTCGATTGACAGTTCGGTTCGAACCTTACAGGAGATAAGTCAGCAACTTAGCGCGAGCAGTGAGCCGGTCAATTTTCTTGATCGGTCGGCAGCGGTACAGTCTGACAACGGTTCGGTTACGGTGTATCCACTGCCCACGATCAAAGCTGCTGTTGCCGATGGGCTCCTGACGACCGAAACGATTGTTTTTAACACGCTGGTCAAAACGAAAGCGGAGTTTTTGTCAGACTGGCATGTCAGAGCTGCCGACTCCTGGCTAAAGCGGTATTTCAAATCCGTTAGTGCCTAGGAATACGTAAATATACAAGCCAATCAGCCGCTAACGATTCGATCGGGTAGCGGCTGATTGGCTTTAACAGTAAAGCATTTCGAAACGTTCACTGCCAAATCGTCATATTGGCTTGATTTTGAGTTATTTTTTGAACAAAGGAGTGATTTTTGTAGTCAAGTTCTAATACAACAAAGCGGATTGATAACACATAATTATCGAATTCGTTTAGTATTGCCGACGGTAAAAGGCAATTAACTCTTACTTTTATGGCGACCATACAAGAAGTTATGTCAGATACGCCAACTCGCGACGACGACCAATTGCTACCCGACGGCGATCCAACTGAACAGCCCTCGGCCGATACTCCTGCTCGTGGATATACCGATGAGCAGAAATATCGAATTTTCAACAAGGAGTTCATGCCGCACATTGACTCCATGTACAATTTTGCTTTTCGCCTGACAACCGACGAGGACGATGCTAACGATCTCGTGCAGGATACTTACTTAAAAGCGTTTCGGTTTATTTCGTCTTTTGAACAAGGAACTAACGCTAAAGCATGGCTGTTTCGGATTTTGAAGAACAGCTTCATCAACGATTACCGGAAGAAAAGCAAAGAGCCCGCCAAGGTTGATTACCAGGATGTAGAAACCACCTACAATTCTGAAGATGCCGAAACCGAGCACACTGTTGATCTACGGGCGGAGTCAGTTTCTGATCTGATCGGTGATGAAGTGGCAACAGCATTAAATTCGTTGCCGGTAGATTTTCGGACCGTAATTATCCTTTGCGATATCGAAGGATTTACCTACGAGGAAATGGCTAAGATTTTAGACATTCCGATTGGTACAGTTCGATCCCGATTACACCGTGCTCGTAACCTGTTGAAAGAAAAATTGCGGGATTACGCATCTTCAATGGGTTATAATGAAGAAAATGACGAATAAACCGAACTTTTTCTAACTATAATTTGGTTCTGCTAATAACTTAACGTATTATTATTCTTGGAATAAATATAACTTTTCCAATGCAAACGTCGTTGCCATCGTCATCTAATGTAAAGTCTGAGATGAAAGAACATTGTGATCATAGGACAGACTGTCTCAAGATGATACAATTAATCGTGGACGGAGAAGCTACTGAACAGCAGCTTGATAAGCTGAGAGCAAACCTAGAGTCCTGTAAGCCTTGCATTGAGATGTACCATCTCGAAAAAGAAGTAAAAGAACTGTTAGCAAAACGGATAGAAAAGCGGTGCTGCCCTGAGCAGTTAGTGGCAACGATCAAATCTAAAATTCTGACTTTCAGTTAGTCGTTACTATACACACATTGGGGTAATTAAGGAAGTGCTTACCAAGGCAGCCTTGATTACCCCAATTGTCTTATTTACAATTAATTCAATACCCACTTTGGACGGCAAACTCATTATTTTTTCGGCCCCTTCTGGTTCGGGCAAGACCACAATCGTCAAGCATTTGCTGGCCGAGAATACGAATCTCGGCTTTTCCATTTCCGCCTGCACCCGCGACCGTCGGGGACGAAGCGAAGAGAATGGCAAGGACTATTATTTTCTTACTCCCGAGGTGTTCAAACAAAAGATCGACAGTAACGAATTTGTGGAGTGGGAGGAAGTCTACACGGGCGCTTTTTACGGAACGTTAAAATCGGAGATCGAACGGGTATGGGAAAGCGGTAAGCACGTACTGTTTGATGTTGACGTTCAGGGTGGTCTTAAATTAAAAGAATATTACGGCGACAAAGCATTAGCCGTTTTTGTACAGGTCCCTGATGAAGAAACGCTACGGCAACGCCTGATCGGGCGGGGATCAGAAACCGAAGAAAGTTTATCGAAGCGGTTATTCAAAGTGCACTTCGAAATGAGCTTTAAAGATCGTTTCGATGTCATTCTGGTAAATGATGAACTGGAAACGTCGCTGGCAAAAGCGCAGAAACTCGTCGATAATTTTGTTCAAGAAAACAGCGTACCAGCCAAAGGAACCATTATTTAGACAGAAAGTGGGGATGAGGATAGAGAACGTATGTTCACCTTATTTCTCGCTTGGTGCTCCTCGCTTTTATGAAAATCGGCTTATTTTTCGGTTCGTTTAACCCGATTCACATTGGTCATCTGATCATTGCCAACACGATGGCGAATATGACTGATCTGGAACAGGTATGGTTTGTTGTTTCCCCGCAGAACCCATTCAAAAAAACGAAAAGCTTGCTGCATGAGTTTGACCGATTCGATATGGTCGAACGCGCCATTGCCGATAATAGCCGCCTGAAAGCTACAGATATTGAGTTTTCGATGCCCAAGCCGAGCTATACAATCGACACGTTGACGCGGCTGAGCGAAAAATACCCGCAGCATTCGTTCCGGCTGATCATGGGGGAAGATAACCTTGAGCAGTTTGCGAACTGGAAGAACTACGATAAGATTCTGGAGTACTACGGTTTGTACGTTTACCCAAGACCGCGTGCCGTTGCCAGTCCGTTTGTAACGCACGCTAATGTGCGCTTGGTCGAATCGCCGTTGCTGGATATATCCGCTACGTTTATCCGCGAAAGTATTCGCGAAAATCGTCCAATCCGCTACATGGTGCCCGAAGTGGTGGAGGAGATGATTACACGCAAGAAGTTTTACCTGTAACCTGGGCATCCTGTCCGCATAATCGAGGATTACATTGGCGGACAGGATACTCGTATTACGGAAGGCCGTTCTGGAACGTGATCTCGGTTGCAAGGCCGATGGCACTCATGCGAATAGCAACGGAACGGCTGTTTGATTTAGCGCCCGCCTGATCGCATTGCGGTCCTTTTTCCAGAAAGTAGATGTAAAATTTCTGGTTACGGTCCTCAATCTGATTAACGTCTGGCCGTCCAAGCAATTCACCGATGGTGTTGGCTGTTTTTCCTTTTAGGTTTTGAATCTCCGCTTTAAAGTCGGGTACCAATTTGGCTCGGACGCCATTACAACCACCCCGGTCACCACGCCATTTTTTCAGATCCAGTTTACCAAACTGGTCTGGCGCCGAGCTACAACCCGATAGCAGAACAGCCACTAAAAGTCCGTACAAAAATTTCATAACACGTACTGTTTCAACGCAACGGCACAAAGAACGCAGTCAATAGCCACGCTTACGTCCTTTGCACCGCTGACTATTATCGTTTATTGCTCGTTGTAAAGCACCTGCAACAAGGTCTGCCCAACGGCTTTGAGGGTACCCCGGTCGATATTGCTCATGTTATCCTCAGCAGTGTGCCAGGCTGGGAAGAAACCACCTGTGCCAATGTTCGTATGAATAATATCGATCATTGGGATCTTCGCGATTGTATTCGGAGCAACATGGTCGTCAGTGATTTGTCCGCCAGTGGTATCAACGAAATACTGGCTGTAGCCTGCCTGACTGGCCGTTTGCCAGACTTTGTTGACAACTGTTGGTGCAAATTGCATGGACAGCCCTTCTTTGGCGAACGTGGCTCCTTTAGCGCCAACCATATCCAGTAGAATGCCGTAATACGCCGAGTAGCCTGGTTTATGCAGGTTTTTAGACCAGTAACGGGAGCCCAGGCAGAAACCAATATAGTCGTACTGATTGCCGCTTTCTTTCTCGAAATCGTTCGCGGCTTTTTCGCCGTTACCCCAGTCTTCGGCGTCGAAGAAAATGATATCGATGCCAACGGTTGGCTTTTGCTGACTCTGTTGAATAGTGCGAGCCAGTTCTAACAAAACACCAACACCGCTGGCCCCATCGTTAGCGGCCGTAACGGGCTTCGATTGGTCTGCTTTGTCGGAGTCCTGATCGGCATGGGGGCGCGAATCCCAGTGAGATGCCAGCACAATTCGTTTAGTCGCCTTGGGATTAATGCTGCCGATGATGTTTCGGGCGTTTAGCTTCTTGCCATCCCAGGTCGTAGCCACAAAATTCTGCTCAATAACCTCACAGCCAAACTGCTTTAGCTTGGCCGCCAGGTAATTTCCCGTTTGAACGTGTGCCGGTGTGTTCGGCACGCGTGGCCCGAATTTAACCTGTTGATCAATATACGTATAAGCAGAGTCAGCGTTGAAAGCAGGCGCCGTAACGGTGCTCGTTTGTTCCGTTGTCTGAGTGGTATCGCTTTCGTTCTGTTTGGTTTTGCAGCTGCTAAAAGCCATCAGAAAGGCTACGGCGGAAAGGGTGATGGTTCTGGTCATGCAGATAAAAGTGGGCCAATCTCCAGATCAGCCCCTGTTATTAATCACATATAGTTTGGTCGATCAATCTGGAGATTGATGCTGTTATTCTTCGTAGGCCCAGTCGATCTGATGCTTCATGTCTTTGATGGCCAGTCCCTGCGCTTTGAAATACGAACGAATCTGATCCACTTTATCGTACTGCTTTTGCTCTTTGTATTCGCGGTACAAGGCAAGTAATCCCTCCAGTACCGGCTGGTTATCGGTTCCTTCTTCCAATAGGCCCAGTACGTCCTGCATAAACGAGACAAACGACTCTTTCAGTAGATTAAATACCTCTTCGCCCAGCGTAGCCGACTGAAGCTGGTTCAGGTAAATCATATTGATGTATTTCAACAACGTAAACAGCTGAGCAATACCAACTGCCGTGTTGAGATCATCATTCATTGCTTCGTAAAACTGCTGTACTGCCTGCCGAATATCCTGCTGTTTGTCTTCGCTCGGCGAAACAGCGTCATCTGCTTTGTAGGCCAGCGTTTTCACAACGCGCAAACCGTTAGCCAGCCGCCGGTATCCTTTCTGAGCCGCTTTGAGCGCTTCGTTGGAGAAGTCCAGCGTGCTGCGGTAATGCGATTGCAGCATAAAAAACCGTACCGTCATGGGGCTGTACGGCTGCTCAAGCAAGTAATGGCTACCCGCAAATAATTCGGCGGGCAGGAATGAGTTGCCCAACGATTTCGACATTTTCTGGCCGTTGACCGTCAACATATTCGAATGCATCCAGTACCGAACGGGGTCATGTCCGGTCAAACCATCGCCCTGCGCAATTTCGCATTCGTGGTGCGGAAATTTGAGGTCCATACCGCCCCCGTGGATGTCAAACTGCTTGCCCAGGTACTTGGTACTCATGCAGGTGCATTCCAGGTGCCAACCGGGAAAACCGGCTCCCCAGGGCGAGTTCCAGCGCATCAGGTGTTCGGGTGCGGCTCGTTTCCAGATGGCAAAGTCGAGCGGATTTCGTTTTTCGGATTGACCGTCGAGTTCCCGCGTTTCATTCAGCAGATCGTCGAGGATACGACCCGAAAGTTTACCGTAGTTGCCCCCCCGCTGATTATAGGTTTCTATATCGAAATAAACCGAACCGTTTGATTCATACGCCAGTCCTTTTTCCAGCAAGCTTTGTACGGCTTCAATTTGTTCGACCATATGCCCGGTAGCAGTTGGCTCAATGCTGGGAGAAATGGTATTGAACTGCGCCATGACGGTGTGGAAATCGTTCGTAAACCGCTGTACAATCTCCATCGGCTCCACTTTTTCCAGCTTAGCCATCCGACCAATCTTGTCTTCGCCATCGTCGCCGTCGCCGACCAGGTGTCCAACGTCGGTCAGGTTACGGACGTAGCGAACTTTATAGCCGATAAATGTCAGATAGCGGTATAAGGTATCAAACGTCAGGAAGGTACGGACGTTGCCTAAGTGAACGTAGTTATAAACCGTCGGACCGCAGACATACATGCCCACGTAGGGCGCATTGATTGGTTCGAACAGTTCTTTTTTACGAGAAAGCGTATTGTATAACGATAACGGTTGCATTGGTTGGTTGACTGTTTTAAGGCCGTGATAAAGGACCCGACTTACCGGGTTGGTGTTCATGAGAAGAGTAAGCAGATCAGCCGCAACAATGCGGTACCATGGGATGAATCGCCTTTATCAGCATAACAAATAGATTCCTGTTCGTGACGGCGAAGTTACGGATTGTTAATCGGAAAACGGTAGCCTGACGGACACAGCCGGATGCTTTTGGTTATATTCGCGCTTTGTTTCGCGCTTTTCTCCGCTTAGGCTCAGTAATGCAGGTAGTTGAAGTTGGCACCAACGCCAAATATCAGAAAGAATTTATCGAATTTCCCGTGCGGCTTTACCGCCATGATCCATACTGGATTCGGCCGTTGGATGCCGATGTGGAGGAGGTATTTGACCCGTCGCGCAACAAGCGTTTTGAGCACGGCGAATGTGTCCGTTACTTACTGCTGACCGATAAAGGTGAAACAATTGGCCGGGTTGCGGCTTTCGTTGACCGCGAAATTGCGAATCTGGGCAATGACCAGCCGACAGGTGGTCTGGGCTTTTTCGAGTGTATCGACGATCAGAAAGCGGCTTTTTTACTGTTCGATGCCGGAAAAACGTGGCTGCAAAGCCGGGGTATGGAAGCAATGGATGGCCCGATCAATTTCGGTGACCGCGACCGCTGGTGGGGTTTGCTGGTTGATGGCTTCGAGCGGGAGCCTAACTACTGCATGCCTTACACGAAACCGTATTACATTCCTTTCTTCGAGAACTACGGCTTCCAGGATTATTTCAAGCAGTTTACGTTTGGTATTCCGACAACGTGGGCCAAGCTGGTCGATATGTCGCAGGCGGTAAAAGATCGGGCGCAACGGGTTTACCAAAATCCGGATTATAGTTTTCGGACCATCGACAAGAAAGATTTGCCCGCAGCGGCCGAGCAGTTCAGGCATATTTACAACGCGGCCTGGGGCGGCCATAGCGGGGTTAAAGAAATGTCGGCTGAACAGGCGCAACTGCTGATGAAAAAGCTAAAGCCCGTTCTTGACGAAAATATTATTTACTTCGCTTATTATCAGGGCGAGCCGGTCGCTTTTTTCGTTTGTCTGCCCGAACTCAATCAGGTATTCAAGCATGTCAACGGCAAGCTTGATTTAATCGGCAAGCTGAAATTCCTGTGGCATATGCTCCTTCGGACCAACCACAAAGCGTTTGGTGTGGTGTTTGGCGTAGCCCCTGAACACCAGGGAAAAGGCGTTGAAGCCGCCATTGCGCTACGGATGCCCTACGAAGCCGATCATAATCCGAAGTTTCAATACACCGAGTTAGAGATGAACTGGGTTGGTGATTTCAACCCAATTATGGTTCGCTTTGTCAGTCAGTTAGGGTCAAAAATCGTGAAAACGCACGTGACTTACCGCAAACTTTTCGACGAGACAAAGCCCTTTAAACGCTGTCCGGTAATCGGACGAAAAAAATAAGTTCTCGGTTTTCAGTCCGTGGGTTTCGGTTAGCTGCTGCATCTATCAGTTAACGGTTGCTTGAACTGAAAAATGAAAGCTATAAACTGAAAACAAACAACAATGAGCTTACTTACCGTTGGTTCCGTAGCGTTTGACGCCCTGGAAACCCCATTTGGCAAAACCGACAAAATCATCGGCGGTGCCGCTACGTACATCACGCTGTCTGCTTCGTACTTCACGAAAGCAAATAATCTGGTTGCCGTGGTGGGTGACGATTTCCCGCAGTCGATGATCGACATTCTGCTTCAGCACGGAATCGACACCGAAGGATTGCAAATCCGCCAGGGTGAAAAAACCTTTTTCTGGTCGGGAAAATATCACAACGATATGAACACCCGCGATACGCTGGAAACGCAGCTGAACGTGATGGAGCATTTCGATCCGATCATTCCTGATGCGTATCAGAATTGCCAGTACCTGATGCTCGGTAATACAGCACCGGCTATCCAGCAGATGGTCATCGAGCGGCTGCACAACCGTCCCAAGCTAATTGTACTCGACACGATGAATCTTTGGATTGACATAGCCAATGCTGATCTGATGGGTCTAATCAAGCTCGTAGACGTGTTGGTTGTCAACGACGAAGAAGCCCGGCAACTGACGAAGGAGTACTCGTTAGTGAAGGCAGCGGCCAAAATTCAAACGATGGGACCGAAGACGGTTATCATCAAAAAAGGCGAGCATGGGGCTTTACTGTTTAGTGAAGGCCGCGTTTTCTTTGCGCCCGCCTTACCGCTCGAAGAGGTATTCGATCCGACCGGCGCAGGCGACACGTTTGCGGGTGGCTTCATCGGCTATCTGAGCAAAACTGACGACATCTCGTTCGACAACATGAAGCGGGGCATCATTTACGGTTCTGCTATGGCATCATTCTGCGTAGAGAAATTTGGTGCCGAACGGATTATGAACCTAACGCAGGAAGAAATTGAGGAGCGGGTCAATGAGTTCGTCAAATTGTCGGCTTTTGGACTAAATTAACTCGCTTAGGAGCCGGTAGTTATGTCAGAACAATAGTCAATTCTGTTCTGATGAAACTATCGGCTCTTTCTTTTAGGGAAAACAAAAAAAACTGATCATATTTGTTACTAATAACGACTTAAAGGAAATACCTGCCCGTCAAAATAGCGTACGTATAGGGTGTTATTGTGCTAAATACTAGTAAAACTATAAAAGTGGCTGAGTAATACATCGATCAACTATGGCTATCATTTACTTCGCGTATCTATTCTTTTTAAGCTATTTAGCACTTAGTGTATTATATCTGGCTGTGTTTGCCATAGCTGGTCGTCTTGGCCGGGCCGATGACAACTACTTACCTGGCCGGGCGCAGGTTCTCAAAAAAATAGGTGTCCTGATTCCCGCCTACAAGGAGGACGCTGTTATCGTAGATTCCGTTAAAGCTAACCTCGCTCAGGACTATCCTGCCAGCCGTTTCGATCTGATTGTTATCGCCGATTCGTTCCAGCCGCATACGCTGGCGACACTCGCTACACTACCAATTAAAGTAATCGAGGTATCGTTTGAGGTATCCACGGTCGCCAAGGCCATCAACGCGGCTCTTGCGCAGATACCCGATCACGAATACGATATCCTAGTCGTATCGGATGCTGACAACCACATGGCGGCTGATTTTCTGAGTCGCATCAATGCTGCGTTTGGGCAGGGATGGAAAGCCGTTCAGGGGCACCGGGTCGCGAAAAACACCGATACCAGTGTAGCTGTACTGGATGCCATTAGTGAAGAGATCAACAACCATATTTTCCGGAAAGGTAGCCGCGCATTAGGTCTGGCATCGTCAATTATTGGATCAGGAATGGCTTTTGACCCTGTTCTGATGAAAAGCTGCATGGCCAACCTGCACACGATGGGAGGGTATGACAAAGAACTGGAAATGAACATCGTACTGAGCGGTCATAAAATCGGTTATCTGGAAGATGCCTTCGTTTACGACGAAAAAGTAGCGCAGCAGGCCGTCTTCGAAAATCAGCGTACCCGGTGGATTGCGGCTCAGTGGCAATTCCTTAAATTTTATTTCAGACGTGGCATAACCGAGCTGTTGAACGGGCGCATGTCCAGTGCCTTCAAAGTTATTCAGGCGTTGGTCTTACCCAGAGTGATACTTCTTGGCGTACTGGCTTTGTGCTCCTTGATTGGCTTACTAATACCTGATCCTACCCTGCGTAGCCTTCCAATTGCTTCGCTGCTGGGTCTAATTGCTAGCCTTATCCTTTCTGTCCCCAATTATCTATGGAAGCGCGTCACCATGCGGGAGGTTATGCTTATTCCGGTGCTGATGTTGCGCTTTGCCCGTGCTATCTTCAATATGCGAAAAGCCTTTAAAAGCTTTATGCACACTCCTCACACGAGCGCCCCTGACAAATCAACTGATACTGTAAGAATACCCTGACCGTAGATTTATAGCCAAAATTGTTCCTTCGTTTTACTAATTCGTTGGCTGGGTAAATATGCTCTTTAGTTTAATAACTTATATTGTACGTTACTGATTATCAATGATTTGTTTTCTAATTTGCTCTATTTTGAAACAGCCTGTTTTTCAATAATCGAATACATAAAATTAGTATTCACACTATAAAGATAAAATAGCCACAGCTTTAAGTGTGACACAGTGAGCAGTTAATAGTCAAAAGTTTACGAGAATCTACTATAGAAGTAGATAAAGTACCAATTCTCAAACTTAACGATAGACAGAAGAATATTTTATAAACAACTGCTGTCATCCTTATTGGGCCAGAGAGTTAAGTAGTTGCTTTCTACAAACGTTCTTTATAATGAAATTTTCTTTATCCAGGCTATTCATCACCGTATCCTACTCTGTTAGCCTGACTTTATTAATTGCGCTTACATCGGCCGTTTGTTTAGGCCAAAAAGCGAGTGGTAGAAGGTTGATGATGTTTGGACAGTCAACCGGATTGGCTAACGACACTGTTTATCTGGATATTGATCAGGATATCGCCGTTCAACTGCTTCCTTTCGATGAGATGGTGAAAATAGCCATTGCCAACTCTCCGTTGATCAAGTACCAGAACGAAGTTGCGAACTCACTGAATTCGTCGTACCAATCGTCTAAAGTGCAAATACTCCAGAATCTGGGTGGGTATGCCAACTACTCCGGAGGGAATCAATCCATCATCTCATCGGGTACGGCGATAATAAACCGGGACCCTATTGGACAAATTGCGAATGGTTACCGGGTAGGGGTTGATCTGCGGATGTCACTTTATGACCTGTTTGGGCGTAAACACCAGCTCCGGCAGGCGTATTCGAATTACCGGGCGGCTGTTATTCAGAAAGAAACCATTGAGCAGCAGATAAAGCGGGAGCTGATCACACTGTATCAGGATATGAGTACGACGCAGCAGATTCTTAAGCTAAGACTCGTTGATGAGCAGGCTTCGCTGGCAGCCTACCGGATTGCCGAAATAGAAATTCAAAAAGGAAAAATAACGGCTGAACTGCTGGCAAGTGCCACGAGTCGCTACATAGAGACGAAGACCATATCGGAGCAGGTCAAAGGCGAATTTTTGAAGAACGTTCACATTTTCGAAACATTGATGGGGGTCCCCATTCAACGGTTGAAGCGTAATTAATAGAATTGTATGACAGTCGAGGTATTTTTACGGCTTCTAAAACAGCATGTACTCTGGTTTATCCTTATTCCCTGTGTAACGGCGGGAACGGCTTATTTCGTTACGCGGAATGAACCGAAGGTGTATAAATCGCAGGCAACGCTCTACACGGGCCTTGTTTCTCGGTATTCATTGCTGTCGGATAAACAGTCGGGCTTTGTTGATCGGTCGTCCAGCGCGATTGATAACATCCTGACTACGCTCAATTCGAAAGAAACGCTGTTACAGATCGGTGTGAACCTGCTCACCGACCATTTACGGCTTCAGCAACCTGACACGCTAGTGCTTTCTGAGCCTGGCTTTCTGGAACTTCGCCAGTCTATTCCGCCGAGCTGGCAGAACATGTTGCTGATGAACAGCGATTCTGTCAGCATGCATCGCTATATCGACAGCCTGGCCAGAACACCATCGGACAACCCGATCAAGTCGTTACTGATCAAATCGGATTCTCATTATTCCATCCAGCAGATCGGCGAGAAGCTGAAAGCGTCGGCCCGTAGAAATACGAACGACGTATTGACGATGGAGTACGAGGCCAACGATCCAGCGGTAGCCCAGCAAACGCTTGTGTACGCTATCAAAGCGCTCAACCTACGATACGCCAATCTGAAGACCTCGGAAACTAATTCCGTCGTCAATTATTACGAGGATAAGTTACAGAAAGCCAAAGAAACCCTTGATCGGGCGGAAGCTAACCTACGCGCGTTCAACACCGGACATAAGGTATTGAACTATGAAGAAGAGGCTAGTAACGTCGCTACTTCGCGGGAGGAGCTTATCAAAGAGTACAACGACGAGTTAATGCGCAAAGACGCGGCTAAAGCGGCTCTCGATGCGCTCAACCGTCGAATGGGTCAGCAGGGAACGATGAATGCTGCCAATGCCGATCTAAACGAAAAACAGAAAAAACTGACCAACGCTGAAAATAAGCTATCGAATGCCCGTGCTTACGGTCAGCCTAAGCATATAATTACACGATTGCAGGAAGAAGTTGCCAAAGCATCCGACGAACTGAAAGCCAGTGCTCAGAAGTACGACGCGGCCACCAACGCATCGGACGCCATTCCGGCGCAGACGATGGCGAGCGACCGATTGGCAAAATCATTGGAGTACGAAGAGTCAGTTGCTCGTTTGCAGGTTTACAAAAAACGGATGAACGAGTATCAGGCAAAGACCAATGAGTACACGCCTTTAGGCTCGCAGCTTCGCCAGTTACAGCGTGATCTGAGCGTTGCCGAAAAAGAGTACCTCGATCTGTTGCAGCAGGTAGAGCAATCCCAAACCCGCCGTCAGGACATTGCCATCGGCGGAACGCTGGAAATCATGGATGCTCCTGATTACCCGCTGGCTCCGCAGGTGTCCAAACGCATGCAGCTGATTGCCATTGGAGCGGGGGTTGGTATTTTTATCGCTTTGCTCCTGACAGCTCTGCGTTTCTGGCTCGACAACCGGATTCATTCACCCGAGCAGGCCGAGTCGCTGGTCGGTATGCCTGTAACGGCTTTGTTTCCCCACGTCAAGAAACCAAACGTTTTTTCCAAAGCGACGCTGGCTACCCGCAACATGCTGGAACAGCTTTTCAACGCGGTGAACATCGAAATTGCGCAGGCTACGGACAAACCATTCCCACCCATCATTACCCTTTTCAGTATCGGGTCGAAGCAGGGAAAAACCTGGGTAGCCAATGGGCTGAATCAATTGTACTCGGAAGCCGATCAGCAGGTAGCTTACTGCTACCCGCGCGTCACCGGAAAAGAGCAGAAGGAGCGCGTAAACGGCATTACGTTTTTCCCGTATACGATTCGCCCCGATTTTATGAACGTTACGGGCATCGACTACCTGGTTGACTACAGCCACGGCTTCGATGCTACTCAGTTTGATCGGATCGTCCTTGAATTGCCGCCATTAATCAATAATCAGATACCCGTTTACCTGCTTAAGAATAGCGTCTTATCGTTACTGGTTGTTGATGCGAATAGTGCCTGGGCACGCGCAGAGAAACAGTTGCTAAGCCTGTACGTTCGGGTGACAAACCAACCTATTCTGATGGTGCTAAACCGGGTAGAGGATAATTACCTTGACGTTCCCAACCGAGCTGATATCAGACAGCCTACTTCCGGTGCAGAACGGTCATTACTGTCTCAGCGTAATATTTCGTAGTGCTCCGACACGGTGTAAAAGCGTAGAAAAGAAAATACGCTGCTATTAGTGACGTATTTAAGGATTAGATAGCTATAGCTGCTGACTAGCATGGAAAACAAGAGTCGTTTCGCCCCGCAGTTTGTTCATCAACTCGTTGAAAATACGGCTGATACGTATCCCGATGCTGTTGCCTTAATTTTGGGCGATACAAGCGTAATGTATCAGCAGTTAAACGACCAGGCGGATGCTGTATGTGAGGCTATTCTAACGATAGATCCTGGTGCTGAGCTAATCGGCGTGAGTAGTACCCGAAGCCTGGAAATGGTAATCGGGGTACTCGCTGTGCTAAAAGCCGGAAAAGCTTATCTACCTCTTGATCCAGCTTATCCGGAACAGCGTTTGCAGCAAATCTGCTCGGATTCGGGGGTGAGAACCTGTATAACCTTACCACAGGATGCGCCACTCTTCGAACGCTTAGGACTTCGGGTTGTCTCGGATGCGGATAAGAGCACTACGGCTCTGTCGGCTAATCAGGCCAATAGTACGGCTTACGTTCTGTATACTTCAGGATCAACGGGCAAGCCTAAAGGCGTTTGTATGGGTCATGGGCCGCTCCTGAATCTGTTGGCTTGGCAGGCTGACAATTCAGAGGCTACCGTTGGTACACGGACGCTGCAATTAGCCCCCCTGAGTTTTGATGTTTCCTTTCAGGAAATCTTCGCTACGCTAAGTACTGCCGGAACGCTCATGTTGATCGATGAAGCGTTGCGACTGGATTTAAACGCACTGCTGGCATTTATTGACGAGCAATCGATAAACCGGTTGTTTCTGCCGTTTGTGGCGCTTCAATACCTGGCCGAAGTTGCCGTTACTACGCAGCGTTTTCCGAAATCATTGCGTGAAGTGATGACGGCAGGTGAACAGTTGAAGGTTACTCCCCAATTGATCGCTTTCTTTTCGGCACTGCCCGGTTGTGTGTTATTCAACCAGTACGGCCCAACTGAGTGCCACGTCGTAAGCCAGCTAAAACTAGCGGGTAATCCCAGCGAGTGGCCTTCGTTGCCGTCAATTGGTAAAGCTATCGATAACGTCGGTCTGTTCATTGCTGATGAACAACTGACACTACTACCCGACGGTGAGGCTGGCGAACTCCTGATTGCTGGCGACTGCTTGGCCGAAGGTTATCTGCATCAGGCGGAGTTGACGCAAGAAAAATTTGTCGAGCTGGCTATTCCGGAGCAGGGGACAATGCGTATCTACCGCACGGGAGATCTGGCCCGCTACCAACCCGACGGAACGATTGAATTTCTGGGCCGTCGGGACGATCAGGTGAAGATTCGTGGCCATCGCGTCGAGTTAGGTGAGCTGGAAGTTAGTATCAACCAGATTCATGGTGTCAAACAAGCAGTCGTTGTGGCTCGTGAAGCCGTAGGTGGTCAAAAGCAATTGATCGCTTATCTTGTTGCCAGCGCTGAGTCTGTTGATAAGTCGGTTATCCGAAAAGAGCTCGAGCAGCGGTTACCGGAGTACATGATGCCGTCGGCTTTTGTCTGGATGGCGGATTTTCCGAAAACCAGCAGCGGGAAAGTTGACAAGAAGCAACTGCCGATCCCTGAGCGCAAACGCCCTGAACTGGCGGTAGTGTACCGTAAGCCGAAAGCAGGGGTCGAACAGCAAATTGCCAGCATATGGGCCGACTTACTCCAACTGGATAAAGTCGGTCTGGACGATAATTTCTTTGAGCTAGGTGGCAATTCATTGTTGGCTCAGAAACTGGTTGCCGCTTTAAAGCAGGCACAACACACGTTGCCTATAACAAAGCTCTACCAGTACCCGACCGTTGCCGGAGTCACGCACTACCTGCAACCTCGATTTACGGGATCAGTTACCCGTTTAGGGGAAGAAAAAGCGGATCGGCCAGCTAATCAGGCTGATGTAGCTGTGATCGGTATGGCAGGTCGTTTTCCGGGTGCAACGACCATCAATGAGTTTTGGGAAATCTTGAAGCAAGGTCGCGAAACAACGCGATTCTTCACAGATGATGAACTGGATGCTACGATACCGGACAAGCTTAAGAACGATCCGTTGTATGTAAAAGCAAGGGGAGTTATTGACAACGCCGATCAGTTCGATCCACAGTTTTTTGGGTTGCCGCCTACGGTTGCTCAGCTAATGGACCCGCAACAGCGCATTTTTCTGGAGATTGCCTGGGAAGCGCTGGAACAAACCGGCTATTTGCCGCAACGTTACGGGGGGCGTGTTGGGGTATTTGCCGGATGCGGAAACAATACGTATTACCTGAACAACGTGCTGACCAACAAAGAACTGGTCGATCAAATCGGCGCGTTTCAGGTTATGACGCTGAATGAGAAAGATTACATAGCTTCTCGTACGGCTTACCAGTTGAATCTCAAAGGTCCAGCCGTTAGCGTGTATTCGGCTTGCTCTACGTCGCTACTCGCTATAACACAGGCCGTTCAAAGCATTCGTAGCGGGCAGTGCGACGTGGCGCTGGCAGGTGGCGCTACCGTGACCGCGCCAATCTACAGCGGCCATCTTTATCAGGAAGGGGCAATGCTTAGCAAGGATGGGCATTGCCGGTCATTTGATGCGCAGGGGCAGGGAACTGTTTTTAGTGATGGCGCGGGCGTCGTGTTGTTGAAGAACCTGGAAGCAGCACAGCGGGATGGCGACACCGTTTACGCCGTTATCAAAGGAGTTGGCGTCAACAACGACGGCGCTGGTAAAGGCAGTTTTACGGCTCCGAACGCGGAAGGTCAGGCTGGTGCCATTGCAATGGCTTTGACCGATGCCGCTGTTGATCCGGCTACCATTAGCTACGTAGAGGCACACGGAACCGCGACGCCCCTTGGTGATCCGATAGAAATTGATGGCTTGACGATTGCGTTTGGTGAGCAGCCAGAAACGCAGTATTGCGCGATTGGCTCACTCAAGAGCAACATGGGTCACTTGACACAGGCGGCTGGTGTTGCAGGATTGATCAAAGCCGCGCTGGCGCTGCACCATAAGCAAATTCCGGCTTCGCTTAATTTCTCCACGCCTAATCCGGCTATTAACTTTACGGATAGTCCTTTTTTCGTCAACACGAAACTAACGGACTGGACTTTAACGGGTGTTCGTCAGCACAAGCCGCGACGGGCTGGCGTAAGCTCGTTTGGGGTGGGTGGAACCAACGTACACATCGTTCTGGAAGAATTCACGCAGGCTGTACCAGCACCCGCTAGTACAGAGCGACCTGTAGAATTGATTACCTGGTCTGCTAAATCGCCGGTGAGTCGTGACGCTTACGGTAATCGTTTGGCCGGGGAAATTCATCAAAATTCTGAATTAGCATTAGCGGACGTAGCGTTTACGTTACAAACAACGCGACCCGACTTCAATCATCGGCGATTTGCGGTAGCCTCAACCAATACCGAATTAGTCGAAAAACTTTCTTCCACTACGGCCATCTCTTCAACGGCCAAAACGCTCAAAGAGACACCGGGCGAGGTGGTCTTTATGTTTCCAGGGCAGGGAGCGCAGTTTCTCAACATGGGTCGTATGCTGTACGAACATGAGCCTGTATTTCGCCGGGCGGTTGACGAATGTGCTGAGTTGTTGATTACACTTATTGAAGGCGATATTCGGCAGGTAATCTACCCGCAAACTGCGGATTTGGACGCCGAACATCGTCTGAGAAATACGCGCTATACGCAACCCGCCCTGTTCGTTACCGAATATGCGCTGGCTCGACTATGGATGAGTTGGGGTATTGAACCGACTGTATTTTGTGGGCATAGCATTGGCGAGTTTGTGGCCGCTCATCTGGCTGGCGTCTTTTCGCTGTCCGATGCACTGACACTGATTGCTACCCGTGGAAAAATGGTCAGCGAACAACCGCGTGGTAGTATGCTGTCTGTGCGCATGGATGTTGCAACGCTACAGGCCATGATGCCCGCGAGCCTTTCTGTGGCGGCTGTGAATAGTCCGAAACTATGCGTAGTAGCGGGCCCCGATGAACATATAGCCGATTTCGTTCGTCTGCTCGATGATCAGGAAATTATCAATCAACCGCTTGAAACAAGTCACGCGTTCCATTCGTCAATGATGGATCCGGTTGTTGACGAGTTCGAGAAGGTTGTAAAAACCGTTTCGCTGAATCGCCCTCAGAAGCCGCTCGTATCAACCGTCACGGGTACCTGGCTAACCGATGCGCAGGCTACCGACTCGGCTTATTGGGCGAACCACTTACGGGCGACAGTACGCTTCATGGACGCTGTGGCTACCCTGGTTGATCTGGAGAACCCGCTTTTGCTGGAGGTTGGTCCCGGCCACGTTACAGCTACTCTGGCGAGACAGCAAACCGGCAAAAAGTCGATTCCCGTATTGGCGGGTCTGGTCAATCAACCCGATACACTGGTCGCGTATCAGGCTGTTCTGACCACGCTTGGGCAGCTTTATCTAAACGGTTTGCAACCGGACTGGAATGCATTTTACGCAGGACAGCAGCGGAGAAAAGTAAACTTGCCCACCTACATTTTTGATCGAAAACGGTGCTGGGTTGACCCAGCGGTTGAGTTGATGTTGCCTGTAACGCAGCAACACACCCTTTCCGACGCATATCTACCTTATTCACACATGAATCAAATGGCTAAGAGAAAAGACACGTTGATTAGTAAGATCAACGAACTACTAGAAGACGCATCCGGTATTGATATGACCGGGGTGACGCCTGACATGAGTTTTCTTGAAATAGGTCTTGACTCATTACTACTCACGCAGGTTGCGATAACACTGAAGAAAGAGTTTGACCTACCCGTAACCTTTCGGCAGCTGACGAATGAGTATAGCACACCGGAACTGCTGGCTGCCTATCTCGATCAGGCGTTACCGGCTGAAGAAACGCCAACTCCCGTACCACAACCCGTAGCGGCTCCTGCTCAGCCGAGCTATACCCATACCACTCCCGTAACGGCTTCCGTTCAGATACCTCTTTCGGCCAACGATTCGGCACTGGGTCTCATCGCTCAACAGCTTCAGTTGCTGGCGAAACAAGTCGCGCTCATGCAGGGCGATTCACCAGTTCCTGCCATGTCACCGGCTCCGGTACCACAGCCAGTCGTAGCGACCAGTGCGCCAGCAAAAACCGCATCTCTACCCAAAGCTGCTCCGGCAAAACCAGTCCACGTTACTGCGGCTGAACTAACTCCCGAAGAGCAGATTGAGCATAAAAAACCGTTCGGCGCAACGGCTAAAATTGAACGTCAGATTGCTGAATTGACCGATGAACAGCATTTTTTTCTAGATCGACTGACCCGCCGGTACAATCAGAAGACGAAGCAGAGTAAAGCCTTCGCGCAGGAGCACCGTTCGCACATGGCAGACCCACGGGTCGTATCGGGCTTCCGGCCATTGACGAAGGAAATTGTGTATCCGTTGGTCGTGAATCGGTCCAAGGGAAGTCATTTGTGGGACATTGATGGCAATGAGTACATTGACGCCCTCAATGGGTTTGGCTCCAACATGTTTGGCTATCAGCCGGAGATGATCAAGCAAGCCCTGCACGACCAGATCGAAAACGGGTATGAGGTAGGCCCTCAGCACGAACTTGCCGGCGAGGTGAGCCAACTGATTTGCGACCTGACGGGTGCGGATCGGGCTGCTTTGTGCAACACAGGTTCGGAAGCGGTACTAGGGACGATGCGCATTGCGCGCACGGTTACGGGTCGGTCCTTGATCGTTGCGTTTTCGGGATCGTACCACGGTATCGTTGATGAGGTGCTGGTGCGCGGTAGCAAAAAGCTGAAGTCGTTTCCGGCAGCGCCGGGTATTATGCCCGAATCCGTTCAGAATATGCTGATCCTGGATTACGGTACGGAAGAAAGCTTGCAGATTATTCGGGAACGCGCTCACGAATTAGCCGCTGTATTGGTGGAGCCTGTGCAGAGCCGTCGGCCTGAGTTTGTACCCATTGACTTTCTCAAGCAAGTACGTAAAATCACGGCGGCATCGGGAACCGCGCTGATCTTTGATGAAGTAATTACAGGTTTTAGAACGCACCCTGGCGGAGCGCAGGCGCTGTTTGGTATCAAAGCTGACCTGGCTTCGTATGGTAAAGTTGTAGGGGCTGGTTTGCCAATCGGCGTTATCGCGGGTAAGCGAACGTTTATGGATGCGCTTGATGGTGGTTTCTGGCAGTACGGGGACAATTCAGCGCCTGAAGCGGGCGTCACTTATTTCGCGGGAACATTTGTGCGTCACCCACTCGCTTTGGCAGCCGCTAACGCATCGTTGCAATACATGAAAAAGAAGGGGCCATCCTTGCAGGAAGGGCTTACGTTAAAAACAAAGCGGTTAGCCGATGCTTTAAACGGTATTATTGACCGGCAAAGAATTCCACTGGTCGTCGTTCAGTTTGGATCACTGTGGAAAATAAAGTTTAAAGAAGAGGTAGCTTACGGTGAACTGCTTTTCACGCTTATGCGCGAAAAAGGAATCCATATCTGGGACGGATTCCCTTGTTTTCTGACAGAAGCTCATACGGATAAAGAGATAGATACAATCGTTGATCGGTTTTCGAAAAGCGTAAACGAATTGATTGAGGCCGGTTTTCTGGACGCTAAATTGACGCTTACCAGTCGGGTGCAGATGGCCAGTGTAGAAGTTGCTGGCGAAGGCGCTTTTCCTCCCGTTCAGGGAGCACGGTTGGGGCGGGATAAGACCGGAAACCCGGCCTGGTTTGTGCCTAATCCCGAACAACCTGGTAAATATTTACAAGTCAAATTAACCGAGATTTAAATGGTGAGAAGTGATACACAGACCGATATAACGTTTGTTGAAGTTGACTTTGATCCATTTGCCGGTCCTGAGCTGCTACGGTTAGCACCGATTACTGAATCGCAGGAGGAAATCTGGGCCTCCTGTCAGTTGGGCGGTGACGACGCTAATAGAGCCTACAATGAGTCGGTCTCACTTAAGCTACAGGGTTCGTTAGATAAGTCAGCTTTAGAGCGCGCTTTGCTGGCCGTTGTCCAGCAGCACGAAGCGTTACGTTCTGCTTTTAGCGCTGATGGCAGACAGATTTGCGTCTTTCAGGTGTCGCCCATCAAAGCGGACTACATTGATTGTTCAAAGCAGAAGGAGGAAGAGAAAAAGGCAATTGTTTCGTCCTACTTACTACAGGATGCTTTACACGTTTTCGATCTGCTGAATGGCCCTCTGATTAAGGCGGGACTGATTAAATTATCGGATTCAGAACATCAGCTTGTCTTGACAGCGCATCATCTTGTTTGTGATGGCTGGTCGATGGGCATCATTCTACAGGACCTGAGCGCGTTGTATTCCGCTTACGCTCAGAATGTAGCGCCTAAGCTGCCAGAACCTGCATCGTACAGCCGGTACGCAGTTGAGCAGGAGGCATTTGAAAAGAGTAGTCGGTATCGTCAGATCGAGACGTTCTGGATAGACCAGTACAGCCAGACGGTTCCCGTAGTAGACCTACCCACTGATTTTCCAAGACCAGCTTTACGGACGTACAAAAGCAGTCGCCGTGATTATCCGCTGGACGATGGCCTAGTGCTTGCTGTCAAACAAATGGGTATAAAAGCGGGCAGCAGCTTTGTTACTACGTTGGTGGCGGCCTTTGAAGCACTGCTGCACCGCCTGACCGGTCAGCAGGATATTACACTGGGGCTGCCGGCAGCAGGGCAATCGGCTACGGGTAATCTGCGTCTGGTTGGTCACTGCGTAAATCTACTGCCGCTGCGAAGTACCATCCAGGCTGGTCAACGTTTCGATGATTTTCTGCGTCAGCGGAAAGAGGAGGTACTCAACGCTTACGAGCATCAGCAGTTAACGTTCGGTAGCTTACTGAAAAAACTACCGATCAGTCGCGACGCATCACGGGTGCCCTTAGTGCCGGTTATTTTCAACGTAGATATCGGTCTGGACAGCGGGGTTGATTTTTACGGTCTTGAACATCAACTAATTAGCAATGCGCGCGAATTTGAAACGGTTGATTTGTCGGTCAACGTAAGTGGCTCGTCTGCAACGTCATTGACTATAGAATGCTCATACAACACGCAGTTATTCCAGAAAAGTACAATCGACTGGATGATGGCGGAGTTTGTGAGCCTGCTGAAAGCGGTAGTAGCGGACCCATCGATTTGCATTGAACAAATTCCACTAACCAATCAAAGCGACCTGCTGCGGAAACTGGCTAATTGGAACAATACTACCGCTGAGTACCCACGAAACACACCCTTACACGAGCTACTAGCGAAGACTGCGGCTGCCTTTCCTCAAAAAACAGCACTTATCGCAAACGGACATTCGCTGGATTATCAGACGCTGCATCAAAAAGCAGATCAGGCGGCTCGGGCAATGCAGGCGGGCGGACTAAACGTTGGTGATGTCGTGGGCGTAGTGCTGGACCGCTCCCCGGAACTGGTTATTGCTTTGCTAGCCATTCTCAAGGCGGGAGCCGCTTACGTACCTATCGACCCGACCTATCCGCAGGATCGTATTGCTTTTATGCTGAGCGATTCGTCGGCGGGGCTGTTGATTACCTCAAAGAAATACGCTGGACGACTTGAGCATCAGGCTAAAGAAGTACTGATCGACTCGTTGTTGGCTACTTCTGCCGCACCCTCTCACCCCGAAGTTTATACAACTGTTTCGGGTAAGGATCTGGCTTATATTTTATACACGTCTGGTTCGACAGGCCGTCCCAAAGGGGTATTAATTGAACACGAGAATCTGGTTAACCTGCTATACAGTATGATCACGCTGCCTGGTATCACCAGCGATGATGTGCTCCTGGGGGTTACTACAGTATCATTCGATATAGCTGGTCTGGAATTATACCTGCCTTTGTTGGTGGGAGCTACGCTTGTGCTGGCTGACTCTGAGACGGCTAAAGATGGGCGAGCGCTGTTGGACAAACTTGACGAGCCTGTGCGAACGAACGCAGGCCGACCTGATCAGCCAATAACGATCATGCAGGCGACGCCAGTAACCTGGAAGATGATGCTGGCTGCAGGCTGGGAAAAGAAATTACCCTTAAAGGTTTTGTGCTGCGGTGAACCGTTGTCGAAAGATCTGGCCCAAAAGCTTACGGCACGGTGCGATACGCTCTGGAATATGTACGGGCCGACAGAAACGACGATCTATTCGACCGGTAAACAGATTCTGGCTACCGACGAGATTATCACCATTGGCTGGCCGATTAACAACACGCAGGTTTATATTCTCGACGAGCAGCTAAAGCCGCAGCCGGAAGGAATCGTTGGTGAAATATACATCGCCGGTGATGGGGTAGCGCGCGGTTACCTCAACCGGCCTGAATTGACGGAAGAAAAATTCGTTCCGAATCCGTTTGCTGGCTCTAAGCCGGTAAAAATGTACCGCACTGGCGACCTCGGAAAATTCATGGCTAATGGTGAAATACATTGCCTGGGGCGCAGTGATCAACAGATCAAGATTAGAGGCTATCGGGTAGAGCCAGGCGAAGTAGAGCAGGCGTTGCAAGCATTAGATGGCGTTAAAGAAGCGTTAGTCGTTGCCCGTGAAGACCGCCCTGGCGATCAACGGCTGGCTGCTTATTTGGTACTGAAATCGCCAAGTACCGATGAAGCCTTCACGAACCAGGTATTGCTGTGGCGAACGAAGTTGCAGGAGGTTTTGCCTGATTATATGGTACCGTCGGATTTTGTTTATTTGACGGAGTTTCCCGTTACACCAAACGGAAAAATTGACCGAAAGGCACTTCCCAAGCCAAACAGTGCTTTACGGTCGGCGGGCAAAGGCATTACGGAGCCTGTAACAGACACCGAGAAGCTAATCACTGCCATATGGGCTGATACGCTTGGTCGGGAGAAGGTCGGTATTCATGACAATTTCTTTGAGTTGGGTGGTCACTCAATGATCGCGGTACAGGTGATGACACGGCTTGAAAAAGAAACAGGTCGGCGTTTGCCCTTGTCGACACTGATGACGTACCCGACCATCCATAAGCTTGCCCAGCTATTTCAGGAAAACAAGTCCGCTACCAAATGGAAATCCCTGGTCCCTATTAAACCGCAGGGCAGCAAAGTTCCGATCTACATTATTCACGGCATCGGACTAAACCTATTGAATTTCAGTAGCTTCCTGGCTAACATGGACCCCGAACAACCCATCTACGGCTTGCAGGCACGAGGGTTAGACGGTATCGACGAACCACTGGACACGATGGAATCGATTGCCGAATTTTATAATTCGGAAGTCCTGGAGCAGAATCCTACCGGCCCATACGCCATTGCTGGTTACTCGTTTGGAGGCTACGTGGCGCTTGAAATGGCCCGCCAGCTAAAAGCGATGGGTAAAGAAGTGAAGCTGTTGGCGATGCTTGATACAAACGCTCAGGAGTGGGAGGCAAACTACTCGTTGATAAACCGGTGGACCCGTAAGATACGGCGGCAGTTTCCCAAGGTAGTGTGGTTTACCAAATCATTGCTGGTACAGCCCATTCCTACTATTCGCTACCAGCAGCAGTATATTGAGCGGCAGATCAACTCGTTGCTAAAAGTTGTTGGCTTGCGGGAGGAGCCAGAGCCCGAAAAAGGATTCGATCTGCTAAGCCTCATTGTCGAGAAGCACGAGATTGCGTATCAGAACTACAAAATGAAGCCTTACGACGGAGTTGTTGACCTTTTCAAAGCGAAGACCCGGCTTTATTTTGTTGACGATAACAAATTCCTGGGCTGGAAGAAATACGCCTTAAAAGGCGTTCGCGTGCACGAAGTACCAGGTGATCATCAAATGATGCTGTTGCCGCCCAACGACAAGGTATTCGCCCAGGTATTGCAAAAGGCGCTGGATAATGATTAGGTCGGATAAGTAAGTCGGTAGTAAGACTGCCTTCGTGGCTAATGAAGCGAGCGAAGTAATAAAATTCGCTTCTTAAATGTAATTCGAGCCGATTGGCTATAGTATCAGCACCTTGAAACTGATACTATAGCCAACCGGCTCGAGTCTATGAGGAAAACTACACGCTGATTTTTTCCTGTAAATTAATGAGTTGTCCTAGCACCTTGGTATAGACCAACGCTGGGACAGCCATGCCAGGACGATATGTTTTCAGGGATTGGTAATTATCGTTCGCGAAGTCGTTCCAGTTTGAAGCATTCAGATGAACCCGTCCCAGCGAAATACACGGTTCGTGAATTTGCGTGGTATGCCACCATTTTGTGGGGAACAAAATAGTCTCTCCTTCTTCAACGGTCACTCGTATGGGTTTAGCTTGCCGAAAAAGAGGAAATTTATCGTGGTCTGGATTGAAAACGTTGACCTGAGAAATTTTAGGATTGTCTTCTCTTGGGTACATAAAAGCGGTTTGCTCGGGAGGGAAAAGGATGAATTCCTTTGAGCCGTGCAACTGAGTAATTTGCGTATGCAGAAATAATGCATCTACATGCAAAAAAGGAAAATGGCCGCCATTTCCGCCAAAAAAGAGTTCATAAACCTCCGTACCCCGCAGCATAAATTTGGGTAGTAAAGGATTTTTTATCCGGTCCGATTTAGCGTAAATTACTTCGGGCTTTAAATCGTCGAGCAGTTCGGGAGCGCGTTGCTCAATATTGAAATTAAAGGGATAAGGCGCTGGCTTCTCCGGGGTCGATTGCAGCATCAAATCAATATACTCGGGTAAAGTATAGGTCTTGCCCTTAATTTCTTTGGTTATATGTCCGTAATTATCCTTAAAAAATTGCGGGTTAAATTTATTCCTTGCTTTCCAGTCTTTAGTGGCATTTGTTAAGACAACCGGAATCGCAGGCTCAATGTATTCTTTTATAAGCTCTGCTCTTGAAATATTACTGCGCTTATCAACTTCCGTAATAAGACTTTTTGTAGACTGATTGACTTTTAGTTGAACATTCATACTGTTTCCAGAAAGAAATTAGTGTTGCATTATAAATATACTTTCAGTACTATGAGACCAAATTACAGAATTTACACGTACTATTTCACATAAAAAATGACTAGATTATTACGTGAAATAAATTGTCGCCAGTGAGTGTGAAAAAGATGAGACAGCTGCTCTATTTTTAACAGTGCTTGTTTATTTATGAAAGTAGTGTATTGGTTAATTTTGTCTGTCTGTAACTAATTAGCTTCTTAAAGAATAAACTAACTAGTTAGCGATTGACGGTACGTTTTTATTTCATCAAAAGAGATTTTATACGATAGCGTTAAGGCTGCGTACGTCAATCCACCAATAATTATTTCTACGATTGTATTGGTAAGATCTTGGGTATTTACAAAGAGCTTAAAAATATAAATGACCAATACCATAATCAGACAGAAGATGGTCGGTTTTGCAATACTTCGGAGGAAGCTCCCAAAAAAATCGCCGATCAGGTGTTGAACTAGTAAGAAGTTAGCGATCAGATTAAACAAGGTGGCTAATAAAAAGGCAACAGCAATACCCATAACGCCCCAATAAGTACCCAGCCAGTATACCAAAGGTATTTTTACGACCAGGGTTGCGAGATTAAGATAGAAGAGTAAGTTTGGTTTTCCTTTCGTGAAAGCTAGTGTAAACAAAGGATGGCTCAGGCACGAGAGAATAGCAACAAAGACGAAAACCTGAATCAAATCAACTGTTTTATCCCAACCAGGACCATAAATCAGCGGTACCACGCTATCTGCTGTAATGAATAGTCCAGCAAGTAACGGCATGTTGCAATAGCTAATAAAATCAAGAATTTTCAAGTACGATTTTTTTAAACCAGACGTGTCATCCTTCATTTTAGCCAATATCGGGTAAGCAACTTGTAGGATTATCGGATTCAATTTACCAGTAGGATATACCGCTAGTTGGTAAGCAATTGTGTAGTATCCCAACATTTTGACACCCAACATGCCGCCAATAAAAATATTGTCAGAATTGGCCTGAGTGAAACCGAGTAATCCATCCGCCAGATTATAAATCCCGAATTTTAAGTGTTCCTGTATGTTATTGAAGTCTAATGATAACGTTGGAATAAAATACTTAATACCAAACGCTATTTGCAGTACAACCTTGACAAGCTGCATAGCAAGAGAGCCAAGAATGAGCGATAATTCCTCATAGTCACTGTAGGCTAGTATTACCGTTACTGCTGATCCAATAACAGTGCCGACGATATCGATTATAGCGACCGATTTGAATTTTAATTCTTTCTCTAAGATGAATAGATAAAGTTGTCCGAAATAAACAATTATAAAGTAGCATGAAGAAAATTGAAGAACCCGTTCTAGTTTTGGTTCATGATAAAAGGAAACAATAAAAGGAGAGGTAAATTGAATAACGATAAATATAGAAATACCAACGAATAAGTTCAAGAAATACAAAGTTGATAATACTTTCTGATCGCTTTCCTGCTTGTAGATAATTGAATTGGAAAAACCAAGATTAGAAAATATCTGAAAGAAACTAATGATCAACGTACTGATGCTGACAATCCCAAAAGCAGAAGGATCTAATAAACGGGCTAGTAATGCTACCTGTAAAAATTGAAAGACGGTCGATATGGTCGTGGCGATTGTAATCCACTTTCCACCGTTCATTGCCTTGCTCGTGTTACTCATGCGGTATTCTACTGACTAGTCTGGGTAGGGTACGGTATAATTGATCCTACCGGTTTCTGATAATTTTTTTTACTGTTCGTGCTTTGCCCTGTCGTATGTCAAGCAGATATACACCGTAGGGCAATGAAGCCAGATCTACTTTCTCGGTGAATGTACGGCCTGACTTGGGAAAATTTACTCGCGTACGTTGTCGGCCGGCGCTGTCGAAGACCGTTATATCTACGTCAGCTGTTGAGCCATTCTCAATAACTAAGTTGACAAAGGAAGTAGTGGGGTTTGGATAAACCTGTACATTTCCTAAATCTCCTGATTCCTTCGCATCCGAAGAGGTCACAACAAATACGGGCGTTTCGCTCACCTGCACCGTAACAGTACCTGTCGTACTAAGTAATGAGGTTTGACTCATCACATCACTTCCTATTTTAGGCGTGTAGAGTTGTGCTGTATCACCCTTGTTCACCGATAACTGGTAGATGCCGGTTCGACCTCGTTCGTCGGGAATGACCAGCATGTACGCTGAACGGCCATCCAGTTCATAGCGATCGACCAGAGGGTCAGTACTGATTGTTTCTTTATAGCGGTAATCGCCTAAAAGTCGGTGAGTCTGGTAGAGGTAGTCAGCGGCAGGCTTGCGCGTTTTATCGCTGTTTACCAGACCCATCGAGCTAAACTGAGTTGGGTTCTGAATATTGTCGTCGTAAAGCTGGTAGAAGAATAACCGGTCAATACCTACCCGTGTGTAAAGTAGCGCTGTGCGCAAAGTCCAGTCAGCATGCGTTTCCAGAACGCTTTTGTTGCCAATCGCAATTGCCTTGAATGGGCTGCCCTGATTGACATCATAACCGGCTTCGGTGATCCAGACGGGCATATCATGGGCTAGCTGATGCGATAAAGCGACAAAGGCTGCCGCCTGCTCACCAACGCCGGATAATTCGGGAGCCGCACCCCGGCTTCCACCACCGTTTTGCGATGATTTGGCATCGTTAGCATACAAGTGCTGATTGATGACATCCCAGCAAAGATTGATTCGACCGTCGGGTAGGTAGCCTCTGAACTCGCGACACCAGTCAACCATACCCCGGACATAGTCAGTGCTTGAGGCCGCCAGACCGCCAATGACCACAGTCATGGATGGATCGGCATTTTTTACGCCTACGCCCGAACCGAGTGTGTTTTTATGACCATCGTAAAAAGCGGATAAGTTAGCAGCGTATTCACGAGCCGATTGGTACGCTTTTCTACCCTTCCAGGTTTTGTCCCGTTCGTTTTCGCACTCGACGTAACGAATCAAGCCTAACCCTATTTTTACCTCATTGATGCCCGCCCAGGTTTTTACATTGCTTACCTTTACCAGCGAGGGGTCTACCTTTTTATTACTACCGTACCGAGCGGCAAATTGAAAACCTAACCGGGCCTGATCGATGTATGAATTGGGTGATAGCAAATCACTGCCATACGGGGCTGGTACGTTTTCGTAGTCGCGTTCTCCTTCGGGATACGTTGTTTCCAACCACTTTGGAATTGTCTTTAAGCAGGCTAACACCTCAATGCCTTCCGCCTGGCAGCGTTCGTAGATCGCGTCATAATTCCAGCTACCGCTACCGGATGGATTAAATGTGTAATTGCCTTTCTGCGATTCCAGCTTTTCCCAGTCGAGGTAATGGCGAACCGACGAAAAAGCGTTCATTGCCTCAACACGGCTATCTTCAACTTTCCAGGGAGAACTACCTTCTTCAAAATTCCACTCGAATACATTGACACCCAAGGATTGCCGAAAGGGTGTGGCGCGGACCGTAGGAGCGGTGATCTGACGTTGACTTGGTTGATAGACGCCATAGAGCTCCATTTCTGTTGGGTAAGAGCCTGACGTATTGATAACCAAATAGCGTGCGCCGGTAATTGGTGTTTTTAGGTTAAATTCGTCCAGTTGATCGGGGTTTGGACCTACCCAGGACTGGTACCGATCGCCAACAAAACGAGCGATAGGAATTCGCTCCCACTTATCCGTTATTATCGATAAGGTCATGGGCGCATCCGTGTTGGTACCCGCGCCGTCGTAGAAGCGAATGCTTTCGATGCTCATTGTTTCACCGTCAAGCAGCGGGTAATAAGCATCGTAATTAGACAATATTTTACTCCAGCCCGTGTTGACACTTTCGTCCGTAATTCCATCAAAAAGTCCTTCCAGACCGCTGCTTACGTTATTTACCTGATACCAGCGCTTAGGGTCCATCGGTATTTTGCTGGCCGAGTTCATGGTCATTGACGTTGCTGAGTGAGGAATTTTAGGTTCTCCCGACCGGGCAAAAATCAATAACGCAATACACGCAGCTGGTACTGTCAAAATACTTTTTCTCATTGGTACAGATAGGTTGATGCGGTAGGTCAGCCAATCAGTCATCTTAGTGTATAGCAAAGTGTGGTCTGATCAATAGAATCTATCGGAAAAGTCTGCTGATTATAGCAGTCGCGCGTGCGAAGCTCTTCAGATAGGTATAGAATATACTTAGGCGTCGAACTGACGAAGCAGCTGGAGTTCGGTTTATGAAAAAAGCTAACTATGTTGTGCCATCACAAGTGTTTATTCATGTATTACTTTTCACGGACTCGTATGACATCCATTTTTAGCGACGATTGGCGCATCAGTAGTGATGAAAAGGTGAAGTGACGTTTTTGTGGGCGATCCAACAGTCCGTTTCAGCTTGTTCTAGAATTAAGACTTTTGTTTTTGGCATGGGTCACCCTTTTAATGAAGAATTCATATAGAGTTAATTCATTGATTTAAAATGATTTGCGTTTAGATCTAATAGGGTAATTAAGTTATTAGTTGTGGAGTCTTTAGCTATGTATGAAAGCGACGACCGTTTGGTGTAACACTTTACAAACTGTTGATTGGTCTGGATGGGCAGTTTGTTCATTTTGCGACGAGGTTGCTGTATTCCGGCTGTTTCTGCCCGCTGATCTGCAAGTCAACCCTTACCTGCTCACTCTCTTACAACCCGACGAGTGGGAGCGTGCAGAACGGTTCCGTCGAATAAGCGATCGAAATCGATTCGTGTACGGGCGTGCGCTAACGAAGATTGTTATCGGAAAATTGGTGGACCGGAAACCGGCTACTATTCGGCTCGTAACCGGCATAAACAAAAAACCACTGATAGCGAGCTTCAGTGCGGTTCACTTTAATGTATCGCACGCTGGTGACTGGATTATGCTGGCTGTGAGCAAAGCCGAAGTTGGCGTTGATCTAGAAAAAGAAGAAGACAACTTTACGTTTCAAGATATCCTGTCAACCAGTTTTAGCGCAGAAGAACAAGCCTTTATCGGAGGTAGTAACAATCCGAAAAAGGAATTTTATCGTTTATGGACACGAAAAGAAGCGCTCGTGAAAGCTACCGCGAAGGGCATCGACGATGATTTCTATCGAATCCCTTCGTTGGATGGCGAGCACCAATCGAGCGTTGATCTACCTGGAAAGGACGGCTTCTGGACGGTCACCAGTTTTCGGGTCGACGATGATCATCAGGCTGCGGTTGCCTATCAACCAAGTGCCGGAAGTCCCAAATTTTATACGGTTGATAGTAACCTGTTTCTTCAGAATTAGTCCAATAAGTGGAGTCGCTAAAATTTGAGACCAGCGGTCACCAAGCAACAAGGTACAAGGGCTTTTCGCAAGGGTAGAGACAGCCAGATTGACCCAAACTAGTTTACTTTAACGATTAATGGGCATGGTAATTGCCAGAATTTCAGGCGGATTAGGAAATCAGTTATTTCAGTATGCGTTGGGCAGACGTCTCGCTCTTCAGAATAAAACATCGCTTTATTTTGACTTGAGCTATTACAAATACGAATACGAGACCGATACGCCCAGAAAGTTTAAGCTTTATCCCTTTGGCATTGACTATCGCCTGCTTGATACCTCACCGTATCTGTACATATCGAAGGCAACAAAGCTATTCCCAGACCGTACATTAAAGCCTTTCGTTGAATTTCATCTGGAAGAACAATTTCACGTTGATCCTGAACTAGTAAAGGCTAAATCAAAAGTTATTATACTGGATGGTTGCTGGCAGTCAGAGACTTACTTTGCTACCGCTGCTGATACAATCCGAAAGGAGCTGACATTCAAACGGCAAACCGGCTCTACATTCGGTAGGTATAAGGCAGCGATTGAACGGGAGGCTATTCCCATATCCCTTCATATTCGGCGTGGGGATTACATAACGCATCCTGAGTTTAGCCAGTCGTTCGGTTTTCTTGGCCTCGACTATTACCAAAGAGCTATTCCGCTTCTAATAGATCGGTTTCCCCAATGCAAGTTTTTTATTTTTAGTGACGATCCGGATTGGGTCCGGCAAAATCTTGCGATCAATGCCCCACACGAATTTGTTACAAATACGGGGCCGGAAGCTGACCTGGATGATTTGCAATTGATGGGGTTATGTCACCATCACATCATTGCCAACAGTTCGTTCAGCTGGTGGGGCGCCTGGTTAAATCCCAGAAAAGATAAAGTAGTTATTGCCCCGAAGCAGTGGTTTAAAAACAAGCCGACCTGGGATATAAAAGACCTTATACCGGCAAACTGGAGCCGTATTTAAGCGGAGACACAACTGCCTTTTTTAAGTAAAACTAGCGGGTAGCTGTCACAGAATCGGGTATGAAAGCAGCCGGGATCTGGTGGATCACCGCTTCAAATTCTTCTGCTCGCTTTTTCCACGAATTGTTTCTAGCCATTGCAATACGATGTTCAACTTTGTTGGCGCTAGTATCGGCTAGGGCTTTACGAAGCGCCTGCGAAAATTCGGTCTTGGTTGCTGCCAGTTCGACTACGCCGTCAAAGTCGTTGAGCAGCGAAAAAGGTGTTGATACCACAGGAAGGCCAGCCGCCAGGTACTCGTTAATTTTTAGCGGATAGATGGTATAAGTATGGTCGTTACAGACGAATGGAATCATTGCCGCGCTCATCCCTGCCAGCAAAGGGGGTAGGTCAGCAGGTTGCCGGGGCGGGGTAAAAACAACGTTTGGGTAATTGGATAAACGCTGGGTAATGGCTGGTTCATGCACTTCGCCGACAAATTGAAATGTTACGTCAGGCATCGTTTGAACGCAGAATTCCACCAGGTCAAGATCAATACGGTCGTCGGCTGTACCAAGATAGCCAACTACTTGTTTGGTTGTTGGCTGCGAATCAACCAGTTGTCGGGCTTGGTTGAACAGGTCAAAGTTGACACCATTTTTAACGCAGAATGTGTTAGGCTGCACTGAGGACTTCGACTGACGCAGTGTCTCAGAAGTCGTAACAACCGCATCGACTTGCCGGAGATACGCTGGTTCATAGCGGCTACCGTGCCGGTTCATCCACTTTATAATGGTTATCTCGTCAAAGCAGTAATAGACGGTGGCACATTCGTTCAATCGCTTAAGCATGGGTAACCCAAAGACCGGGTTTAGTCCATTGATGACCAAAGGCCGAGTCATGTTTAACTGACGCATTACGCGCTGAAGCCCCGCAACCAGCCGGTTAATATTCCATTCCACAAGCAGGTCGTGCGGTTTCGCTGACAGCCAGTTGATAGGTAACATCAGGGGCGGTGTCCAAACGTAAACTTCGCTGCCGTTCTCGCTTACCTTTTTCGTCAGTGGATTTGATAGCCGCATCAGCTCCCGAACAGGAACGTCTCGCTGTCCGGTTACGCCCATCACCCAATCTTTTACGGTATATTGATAATCGACGTATAGTATCCGGTGTCGGACTGCCATTTCTGTCATCAACTGCACAACCGCCTTTTGAAAGTCTCCTTCCCAGGGCGTCTGACCGACACAGATGATGCTATCAAAATTATTCATGCTTTGGTGATGAAGAACGGCCCGCTGTTTAGTCTTCCGAAGTCTTTGTGTCGTGTGGTGCTTGAGGAGTGAGGTAAGAAAACGCTCTGTCTAACTCTTTTCTCACCCGATTACCCAGCGCCTTCCAGATCGTACCATCTTTCATGAGCGTTCTGGGACCTGTCCAGACACGCGCCGAACTTGTTTTCATTTGAACAACCTTACCGTAAGGCATCATATCAAAGCAAAGCCGTCCGTCTTCACCCCAGGTTCGATTGTGCATCATGTAACCCGCTCTCAAACCGGCTTCCCGAAGGTAACCCATGCTGATGCCGTAAGCATTGAGGTAAGGTCTTTTAAAATGGCGAAACTCGGCAACGATGTCTTTTAACGTTTCGTGCAGGGTAAGTTGCCATCTGGGGAGTTCGGGATTGGCAATGAACGAGTAACGCCCGTAGACGCAGACAACGCCGGGCTGCTGAAGTTTTTTCATCATCTCATCAAGCCAATTGACGGGATACAAACAATCCGCGTCGGCAAGCAGCATGTATTTGCCAACGGCCATTTCCTGAGCCAGCTGCCGGGCCGGACCACATCCTTGAATTGGCTGAAAGAACTTCCTGACGTGCAGTTTATCGATTGTATCCTGAGTACGGTCCTTTGAATTGTTATTCACGACAACAATCTCAAACGGAATCGTTGTTTTCAGGCACGATAGCGAACTGATGCTACGAAGGATATTAACTTCCTCATTGTAAGCAATCACCATGATAGAAACCAGTGGTTTCGTACTGATTTGCTTATCTAACCGAGCGTTGATTTCATCAAAAATAGATTGAGGAACTTGATCGATGCTGGCGTAAGGATACTCGTGGCGCTGTAGCCATTTCGGGTTTGAAAACAAGTTCATTGCTAAATGAGAAGGTGTAAATAGTGAAACGATCGTTGATAGAGGGTATAGCGTTCTTGCTATGTAGACTTGCTTCTGATAGATAAAGCAAGTCCGGAAGAGAATTGCACGAATACTATTGTGAACGGTATCAGACCATGACTTTTTCGAGCGATTTCTCTGTCACGTTATCCCAGCGATGACAGGTTGTAAACAGGATACAAGCTATGTACAACATGGTAGAGGTAGGGAATTGGCTCAGTGTTGGGTTCGAATAACACATTAGCGTTATCCCAATAAAATTGGCCAAAAGAATAGTCATCAGCTTGAACAACCAAGGGTCTTTGATCTGCCAGACTTTGTAAGTGCCGTAGCCAATCATAGTAGCCAGCATAAGCAAATAAAGCGTTAGGCCCACAATACCGGTTTCAATCCAGATTTCAACGTACCAGCTATCGGGAGGAATTTGAGCCGCGAAGTGATTGGGTGAAAAGCGGGCTCCCGTATCGGCCGACGTACCAATTCCTGCGCCAAAGGGCAGGTGCTTGAGGTAGGCCCTGAGTTTCTGCTGATTTTCCAGACGTACCAGGAACGAAGCATCTTCGCTCGGATGTAAGGCCGTACGAATACGGTAAATGTGGTAGTTCGAATCGCCGATGTGCGTAAATAAAAGAATCGCCAGGAGGGGAGTAGCAACGAGAGCTCCCCGAACAATCATGCCCATATTACGGCGGAGTACTAAATAGGAAGGGAAACCAGCAACAAGCACGAAAAAGGCACTTCGCGTACCGGAAATGGCAAAAGCCCAGAAAAAAACCAAGGCAAGACCCAGATAAATGAGCTTATGCACCAGCCTTTTTTCATCCGCAAATTTTATAGCCGAAAAAAGCGTTGCACTCGCCATCTCAGCGCCAAACTGTGAGGCATCGGAATAAAACGAGAACGTTCGTAGTTGCCCCCAAAGAAGGTGGGTTTTCGCATTTCCTTCCGCCAGCCACCGTTGTTCGGCTTCTGCCAGGCCAATATATTGTTGTTTAAATCCCCAGAGTGCAGCCAGAAAAGACCAGATAAGCCACGTCTTGATTATCAAACGGATGTCTTCTTTTTTAATCGGCATGACCAGCATGATGGTGGCCATGTAGAACCAGTTCAGCGAGAATGCGCGTGCGTGATAAAACCAGGCCGGCCGGTAAGGCGCTTCAGGATTTAAAAGTTCTAGAATTGTGTACAGCAGCCAGAATACCAGGGCAAAGTAAACCGGGTACCGAAGCTGCTTCCAGTCCATACGTTTAGCATTCAGTAGCACGCTTAGTAGCGTTAACATCAGCGTGCTATCCATCGCTAAACCGAGGGGAGAATCGCTTTGAATGAAGCGGGTAAAACCCAACATAAAGCTTAGATTCAGATACACAAATAAGCCAACCTTCGGCTCTAGTAGTATACTGATAAGCAATAACAAACCTACGGGCAAACCCACCGTCATCAGCGCGCCCAATGGCCCGAAATTTCCAATGAGCCAACCCGCGGTCATTGCGATCAGAATCCCTAAAAGCGTAAAAAGCCAGCGGGTGTCGCGTAGTTGGTGGGTAAGAAGGAATGTTCGTTCAAACATGGTGTTGTCTCACTGTTAGGCTATTTCTGGAGCTGGCCAACGAAAGGCAGCGTTAAATCAATAATCAGACGTTTTACACATTCTCTTTCTGCCAAAGGCTGAAAAACGTTTTACAGAGAATGTACATATCCGTTTTAAAGGAAAATGTATTTGCGTATTCAATGTCCAGCTGGGTACGTTCCCAATCGGACATGGGCCCCTGACCTTTTGCCCGCTTTTTAACTTGCCACAGTCCGGTCAGTCCAGCGGGGCCGGCAAACCGTTGAGCAAATTCGTCGGAGGTCAGCTTTTCGGCTTCGTAGAGAGGCAGAGGCCGATTACCAACCAGCGACATATCGCCTAGCAGAATATTGAAAAGCTGTGGCAGTTCATCAATGCTACTGTTGCGAAGCAGGGAACCAAGTCGGGTAATTCGCGGATCATTTCGGAATTTCATGAACTTGGCGGCTTCTTCGTTTTCCCGCAGAAACACTTTCTCACAAACTATTTGATCCTGATCGAAAAGTGGCTGCTGGCAAGCTATACCCCCTTGTCGGCAAGCGTCGCAGCGGTATTCACTTCTAAGGTCAGCACCATCATCGGAGTGGTTCTGAGTAGCCGATTTTGCGTAAATATTCTGAGAGGCCAGATCCCGAATCTGTTGGTCAGCCTGCGTGCTCATTGTGCGAAACTTGAGCATGTTGAACACGTAAAAATTGGTCCCTGCCCGCTTCGATTTATAGACGATTGGTCCTTTAGAATCAAGTTTAATCAAGATTGCCACCAGTACAAGTAAGGGCGACAGGAGAAGCAGAATAGAGAAAGACACGGTAATGTCGATTGCCCGTTTCCACCAAGGCAGAACAAAGCGACTACTGGTTACCAAACGGCCATTGCTGGGAGCCGATAGTATTTGCTTGTTTAGTTCTAAGTAATAGCGTATCTGCGACTGCAATGCATAAGCGTCTTTATCAATCGACAGTATATCGGTAACACCAGCGTTGATGGCTGTTTTGAGCAGGGCAGGTTTGATGGAGTAGCTGGTCATCAAAACCGGAACGGACCGATAAGAAGTTCTACTTCTTACCATCGTTGCTACTGCCTGCCCATTATCTGTATCCGATATAATCAGATCGATTGACGGCTCATTCCGTAACCATTCCTGGGCATCCTGAGCGCTTTTGAACCGTACGACTGAACAGATTTCCTCGAGTAGTGATACAATTTGGCTAGCAAGCTGGTCATCTTCCTCAATTAGAAGGAGGTAAGGCAAGGGAGCTATATCCACAAAGTTCAGTTTGAGCAGGCTATCTATCATCGCGCTTTCGGGCTTTGGCATGTATTTTGTTGCCAACCTAAATGCTAACTCCAAGGTGAATGATGAGTTAGCTTCTGTTTACTTTCACCAGTAGTTGTTGACCATTGTTTGGCTTTTAGCGGAAATAGGTATTCTCAGACAACACATGCTCTTTGCTACTTATTACTCTTGACGATTCGTGAATTCATACGTAACCATTTGACTTTCATTGCTACGTGTGATAACGTTATCGCAGCAAGATCAAGAGATCAGTCTACAAGCGTTACTCAGCTGCAAGATGTATGCTTCTACGTCTTGGTGACTTTGTAAAGCTGGCACACGTTTTGCTGAGTAACTAGGTAAGCTACACCATAGAGGTTAAGCACTATGCGTTGCGAGGGAGCCCCTAAAAAGTAAAGAAAGAATTCGTGATTTAGGAAGCCAGAAGGGTTTGTCTTCGGACTGAAGACGCGCGGAGGCTGGCTCACGAATCTCATCCCGCGACGAACGGCGTAAAATAGCGTGGATTTTGGCTTTTACTTCCAAGGGATTAAAAGGCTTGGAAATATAACTGTCAACGCCCTGCTCTAAACATTCTATACGAGTGTTGCTGTCAGGAGCATTTGAAAGAACGATTATTGGCGTCTGGAAGATCAGCTTACTCATACGAATAAGTTTGGTCAACTCAAGACCACTAAAAATCGGTAAGTTAAGCTCAGTAAGTACACAGTCAAACCGCTGACCTTGGATTAATAGCCGAGCTGCATCCTGACCTGTGTTCGCTACAGTAATAGAAAAGTCTGTCTTCAAAGTCTGGACAAGAATATCAGCTACGTATGGATTTTCATCCACGATTAGCAAATGATATTTTGGATTCATTGTATTGGCCGTTAAGTTCCAAATGGGGTTAGATCTAAGTTTTAGACTACTTACATCACCTCAGGTTACCTACACATGAAAAAAAACCATAGTTAGCTTCGTTTGCTATTTACTGGTTTGCAGTCGCTGAATAACTCTTCTCTTCGTAATTTTATAGTTAACTGCTTGGTTTTTAGAATACTTTCTGGTTTTCCTCTTTAGTTTATACGCCTACCAATTATACAGAATCGAAGTTGTTTGCGAGTCACTTATAACCAGTAAAATTTTAACACAAAGCCATCTATCGACTCTCATCTATTTTTTATACAATTTTAATTTCGCTTACTACGCTATAAATAAAGCAGAGTTGTAACAAATAAAATACTGTTACAGATGCAGTGAATACATCAACGCTTCACCTTCTTCGGTCTGTGTGAATCGTGTCTAAGGCCGGTCTGGCAAAGTTCAGCTACACATCGTTCAACGATAGGGAGTGGTTCCCATAAAAAAAGGGACCTTTAAGGTCCCTCTCCAATTTAAAAGCCTTCTTTTTCGGCTTCTTTGTCTTTTTTCTTTTCTTCTTTCTTTTCCTCCTTCACTACCTTCTGGCCCGGCTGTGGTTTAGGCTTGGGAGCAGGTTTCGCTTTGGTCTTGTACTGATCCAGATATCGCTCGACGAAAGCCGTTTTCTCATCGGCGGTGGCAGGAACGATTTCAACCGTTGCTTTGGCGCTGTTTTTGGTACCTGCCATGAGCCGATCATTGATTTCTTGATCTGACGTAATGATGGCAAGCTGGCCGATTGCGGTAGGGGTGCTTCCTGGTTTGTAATCGTAAAAAACCCAAACGTCAGGCGAGGATTCCAGATAAATACTAGCCTCATCACCGTTGGCCGTTTTTCGGATTTCTACGAAACCGTCCATCTGGGCGTTGATATCTGTTGCCGACATGTTCGAGACGCCTAACTGACCCGTGCTATAGAATGCGCTGAACTTATCAGACCACCGCAGGTTTGCATTGGCAAGTACAAGCATCCCGGCTAGTTTGGGCGATGCCTGATTAAGTGGCACATGCTGGTTCTGGGCTTTCGTTCGGTACGCATCGACCGCCTGCTGGCCAATCAGCGGAAGTAACTTATCCGAAAGCCGGTTCAGATCGTCGTCAGCCGCTTCGTCGTTCTTTTCTTCCTGATTACTTTTAACCAACTTGTCGGCAATACTGCTGTTCAGCGGATCGGGTACTGGAAACGAAAAGGCTAACAGGGTGTTTAGCCGATATTGACTGCTATCGATGTTGATTCGTGCCGATCCTGATGCCAGCAGGTATTCGTTCGGACCGGCATTCAGCAGATTCATTTTGCCTTTAAACGTCATCACGCCACGGCTATCATTGAATGTAAAGGCGTTTTCAACATCATCTGAACTCGCTGCGCTGCTATCCGAGCGACTTGCGCTGTCGGCAGAAGCAATTGCTAAAGCTGGTTGTCCAGCTGGTGAGTCATTGCCTTTGGACGAAATTCGGTAAACCTTGTCTTTTTCGTCATAACTCATAATCCCTGTTGCCGAAAAAAGGTCCTCATCTTTCGGATCTTCTTTTGGTGACAGGAAGGTTGGGTAAAGACCGGCGTTACCAACTCGGAAGTGAATACCTGCTACCAGTTGTTGATTGCCTTCGTTTTTCAGGTTTTTATCGACTTTGATTTCAAGGCGCTCTCCAATTTTCTCCTTGAATGGAATCCAGCCACTGATCAGATCCTGACGCTTCTTGAGAGCGGGTTTTATAAAACCGTCCAAGGATAAGTCGCGTTCGGGAGCTTGCATGGCAATTGTCCCTTTGTAAAGCATTTTGGGCGCTAATTGCAGATTGTCGTCTTCGTCGACTTCGGCGCGGGCTACCGTAAAGTAGGTGGTTGCGGCCTTTTGCGAGGAGTTGCGTTTGCTTCGAGTGGGTTTCTTGGTATCGGCGGTCAGCGTTGGCGCTTCTTTCAACTCGAAGCTACCCATCTTGATGCTGGCGGTGTCGCCTTTTGCCGTTGCAAACTGGTACGTCGCATCACCAGCAAAACGGGTGCGGGACAACACCTGAATATTGCCGTTCTTGAGTCGGTGAAACAAACTAACCGTATCCAGTTCTAAGCGGGCATTCTTTAGCGCCAGCATTTCACCGTTACGCCGGATGGCCACGGAGCCTTTATCGGGATAGATTCGAGCGTCTGCCGATGTAATGTACGGTACACCGTTGATGTTGAGCATCATTTTCTCAACGTCATATACAGCCGCCGATCCGTTGAATGTTAAGCCTTCCTGCTCTTCTCCGGTAGCCGTGAAGGTAGACGTTTTTACGTCGCCTTTCATAGCAATTGTCTTCGCGTTTATATTCCACTGGGCGCGGTTGATATTGGTTTTGTAAGCGGCAAACGGAAACTCAACGCTCGACCCTGCCAGGGTATCATCAAGGGTCGTGCTCTTGTTAATGGCCAAACTTACAATTCCTTTCGTCTGGTTGAAATCAACGTTGATGTCGTTACCCAGGAGAATAGGCCGGTTGGCATCTTTATCCGACAGGATTTTGAACTGAGCCTTGTCGGCCACAAAACCTTCTTTGTTGAATTTGATACTCTTTGAAATGGCTTCGGAGTCTTTCCGGCGGAGCGTTCCGTTACCGAATAAGCCCGATGACCGTACCGCCAGACCACCTTCCAGGTTCGTCGTTGCTCCGTAGAAGTTAAAGTTATTCTTCTGCGTGGTGATCACCATACTATCGGCTTTGGGCCACCACTTCATGCTGAAATTATTCAATTGCACTTGCGGGAAATACCCCTTGCCGACAAGGCCTTCCTTAATCTCGCCTTTGTCGCCGGACGCGATCAGTGAATCGGTCATGAACAGCATTCCTTTCGTGTTCAGGCTGGCAGTAAGGTGGTTCAGGATACCTTCTGCCCGTAGCCCCGTTTTGTCCATGACCAGCTCGCCCGTAAACTTCACGTTCGATGGAGCCGTTCCTTTTTTGGTACTGTAAACAGGATAGCCAGTAGCCGGAGCTTTATGCACAAAGCCCAACGTATTGTCAGGCATGGTTTTCAACTCGGCTTTGAAGGGCGGAAAAATACCGTCAGAATGGAACGTACCTATAAACGAAATGTCTCCTTTGCCTAAGCTGTCGTTGTCAATGGCCGGTATTTTGAAATAAACTTTCTGGTTGTAGGTAATATCTCCGCGAACGGGCTGGTTAAAATAAACGGTCATCCCCTCCGGCATCACCAGCCGTTGGGTGGTCTTTTTCCCTGCAATACGGCCCGATTTGTTGTCGGCACTCCCGAAATATACCATCCCCGGATTCTCGTACTTGATGTCGCCCCCTACTTCGCCTTCCTTTCCCTGAGCCGCCAGCTTCTGCGACGAGAAGGTGATCGAATCGATTTTGTTGAGGTTCATAGCGAACTTGTCGTAATCGAACTTTAGATCCCGGCCCGCGTAGCGAAGGGTTCCCGCCTTGAATTGTCCATTCAGCGTAAAAGCCCGGCCTTTGCCAATCCGCAATGTTTTATCAGAAGGAATACCGAATATTTTAAGCGAGTCGGATAAGGTAAACCGCTCAACGCCCCGAATGGTCAAAAGCTTGTCGTCCAGGTTGATGGTTGCGTTTTTGGTACTGTCGTTTGACGCAAAAATTGATTGAACCTGGAAGTTGTCGTAATCGCGCTTGCCGGTATAAGCCAGCACGTACAGGTACCCTTTACGGCTCAGGCGCATCAGGCTTGTTCTCGGATCGCGATCAAGGTAACCTTCGAGCACCATACGGTTCAGCGATCCGCGTAGCGCAACCGGACTAACCTTGGCAAATCGAACAATGTCATCGTCGAGAAACGTTTGCTGCTTCTTGGTCGAAATATAATTGGCTACGATCTGCAACGGATGAAAGCCGTAATCGACTGTCAGGTCCGAATAACGCTGTGGCTGAAAATAATCGAACGACTCAAAGCGAACGGGTACTTCCCGTTTAGCACCGACCTGATAAAAATCAACTTTTCGGCGGGGTAAGTCCCAGCGTACCACTTCCGGCAAAATGTAAAACTTGTGGTACGAATCGGCGTAGGGAACGCGGGCGTAGTCGGTGCGCTGTTCACGATCAAGCCAGGCAATACGCTGATTTTTATCGTACCGGAATTTTACGGATGGATGCGTAATTGAATCGGTATCGACATAGCCAACGAAGGATGCCGAATTAGCCGAAATCAACGGTTTTGCACTGCCCGTTGTGCCACCGAATCCAGCTGTAGTGGTATCACTCGTGCTAAAGTCGAACCGTCGGCTAGTTGCCGTAAACGCTGGCTTGCCATTGTACTTGACGGTCAGCTGAGCGGGTTGGCTACTCGCCGATGCACCGACTAACTGCGTACCCGACAGCGCCAGCCCTCCGCGGTAATCTATATCGGTGCCTAAGTCCGGTAGTTTGGCGTCGTTTTGCCACGACATAAAACGCGGATAGGTAACCGGACCACCTTTCTTTTTGCTGACGTATTCAAAAACGCCTTTAACGGGCTTCGCCGAACCAGTCGGGTAGGTAAGAGTCACATCATCGGCGGCTAGCTTCGGACTCGTCGCCGACATGGAATAGTCGCTGAGTGTCACAAATATGTCCGGTCGTCCGGCGGTCTCCCACGTAAACTTACCGCCCTGACCGACCCAAACGCCGTCTTTGAGCATAAAATCGCCACTGGTGTTGGCCAACGTAGCCGAATCACCATTGGCAACAATCGCCAGCGACGCATCTTTCAGCGAAATAACCGCACCCGAAACGGGTGGGATAGGCCGACGCTGAGGAATAAACTGAACACCTATCGTTTTGGGCTGCGTAGAGTCCGACGAAGCGGGCGTGTCCCAGCCGTCGAAGCGCGAACGCTCCGCAGCGGCTTTGGCGGCTGCCAGCGAGTCGGCAGGCGTCGCTACACCCGTTGTGCTAACCGGTTGAGCTGCGTCTACGTAACGAATCTGGTAAGAACCGCCCTGTGCGTAAAGCTTGTTATAGTTACTGGCATAGAGTTCATGCCGGTCAATGAATCGTCGAACGGTTTCCATACTTCGGGCGAAGACCTTCGGATCGTTCGCTTCGAACAGCTTTTCGGCTACCGTCAAGATACCGTCAACGTTGGCTGACGAACCGCCCGACTGCTGGCTGTTGCTGGCCTGGTATAAGGCTTCGTAGAGTGGAGCAAAATGGGCGGCTGCCTGAAGCCGTTTCTGGTTCATTTTGCGACTCAATGCCATAACGCGCTCCTGCTGCTGAGCCGATAAGCGGTTTTCGGACCATAACGATTGTAGATTTGTCCCGGCCCGAACAGCTCCCGCTCCGCCCGTTGCCATCAGTTTCTGCACTTCTGCCATAAATTGATCTGGCTTATCCGAAAACCGGACAGCCTGACCAAAAGAAGGAGATACCGACAGGAAAAGCACAAGCAGAAGTATAGTCTGTAACGGGGCAACCCATGCGCAGGGTGATTTCCTGTCATAGTTTCTGCTAGGATACAGCTTGTATCGGGCGGTAAAGTAGATGCCGTTCATTCGTGATTTGTTGCGAAAAATGTCTGCGTAGCGTCTGGTGGCTACGCCCTGTTCTATGCTACTTTTTAAATCGGATCGAGGTCCATTCCCGAACCGACTTTGTTTTTTCGGCCCAAAGGCCAGCGTCAATTGCTTTTTGCTGAATATCGGGCGCGTCGTGTTCATAAAAACCGCTGACCAACAGATAGCCGCCTTCGTTCAGTAAGTGCGTGTAGAGTGGGATTTCTGCTAGTAATACGTTTCGGTTGATATTGGCCAGTATCACATCATACCGTCCCTGCTCATCCTTAATGTCGTCAATCGTTCCCTGAAATACCGAAATCTGGGGGCAGTCGTTGATGGCTGCGTTCTCAACCGCATTTTCGACCGCCCATTCTTCAATATCAAATGCCTGAACGGATCTAGCGCCCATCTTGGCGGCCAGAATGGCCAGGATGCCGGTGCCGCTGCCAACGTCAAGTACGGTCTTACCCGCAAAATCAAGGTCAAGCTGTTGCTCCAGCATCATCGCCGTCGTTTCGTGATGACCCGTGCCAAACGACATTTTAGGATTAATCACAATGTCGTAACGAAACCGGGCGTCCGGTTCATGGAAGGACGCCCGGACCCGGACACTGTCAGCCACTTCAATCGGCTCATACTCTCGTTCCCACTCGGCGTTCCAGTTTCGTTTTTCTAACGAATTGACTTCGTAGGCTATTGCGGTTTGATTCGTGTATTTAGCAACAAGTTCTTCCAGGGCTTTTTCGTCAAAATCCGTCTCAATAATATACGCATTTAGTCCTTCATCGGTCTCGACGAATGATTCAAAGCCAAGTTCGGCCAATTCAGCCGTGAGAATATCCGTGTAATCGGGGGTAACGTGCAGTTGAAGTTCAATGTAATTCATACCTCTAAGGTAATGAAAAAGGCAAGTCGTGTAAGCTGCTTCGCGCAGATGAATCCTAATTGGTGACGTTCTCAGCTAGCCGTATCAAAAGCATCCTGATTTTTGATTAGCTTCAGGAACACAAATATTCATCATCCATGACTCCGGAAACTGCCTTTTCGTACGCCAACCTGCTTGTGTTACCGCAGTGGCTTTTCATGATTGTGGCTCCGCGCTGGCGGGTTACCCAAATGCTGGTGCAGCTGTTACCGATCCCCATGATACTGGGTGGACTATACATGTATTACCTGCTGGTCGCTCCGGCAGCGTCGGGCGGGCCGGGTATCGATTTTGGGGCGTTTGGTTCGCTGGCCGGGATACAGGCGCTTTTTAAGGGGCCAAAAGAGATCGTGCTGGGTGGGTGGATTCATTACCTGGCCTTTGATCTGGTAGCGGGTAGCTACGTGCTCCGCGACGGACAAAGCCGGGAAATTGCGCATGGTTGGTTGATTCCCTGTTTGTTGTTGTGTTTTATGCTGGGGCCAAGCGGACTACTGCTCTACGGGCTGCTCCGGCTGTTTTTGTCAAACAAACCGGAAACAAAATTTTAATAATATTCTAAACATTTTTAATTGATTTTAGTTGCGCAAAACTCTATCTTCACCGTAGGATTACTATTCGAGCGAAAACACTCGCCTTTACCGTAACTCGTATCAATGAAGATAGGCCACATTCTTTTGTTTGTGAGTTTGCTAGCTGGTCTGGGCCGTCCAGTTGCTTTTGCTCAAACACTTACTCCTGAGCAGGCCCGCACCGATATCAATTACCTAAAGCGCAAGCTTGATCTACTGCATCCAGGCATGGGTTATTACACGCCTAAGCCGCGCATGGAGCAGCTATACGACTCGCTTTACAACCGGCTGACAGCACCCGTCGATTATTGGGCATTCTATCACCACGTAAGCCCTTTGGTTACGGCGCTTAAAGACGGACACACAAATCTGAATCACCGTAAAAATTACATCGGCAAAACAACGCGGTTTATTCCGTTCTATATCCGGCCCGTTGGCGAACAGTACTTCATCAGTCATAATGTGTCAGCCGATACCACGCTTGTGCGCGGTACAGAACTGGTGACGATTAATGGACGTACCATCGCCGATTTGCACCGGGAGTTGATGGAGGCCGATCACTCGGGATCCGATGGCGACAACCTGACCGGTCGGCGTCAGTGGAGTTTGGTCCAGTTTGCCGATTATTATGCAGCGTGGTACGGTTCTGCCGATTCGATCAAAATAACATACCGGCTTCCCAATGATACGCTGGTTCGGTACGCGCGTCTTGGCTGTTTAACCTTGAACCGGTTCCGGGCTACTGTTCAGCGTCGGTACCCGCAGGAAATCGACCGGCGGCCCAATTTGTCGGTACGAATTGTCGATACACTCACGCATACGGCTGTACTTCGGGTGTCAACGTTCATGGGCATCAAAAAGAACGGTCCTTTTCAGTGGGCATTTAACCGGCGACTCAAGCGGGCGTTTCGGGAAATTCGAGAAAAAAACGTCCAAAATTTAGTGGTTGATATGCAGGGCAACGGTGGGGGCATTGTGCTCAATTCCGCGCGGTTGCTCCGGTACTGGATGCCGAAGCCGTTCACGATTATGCAGCACGAAGAAATGAAGCGGGCGGCTCGTAACGAACTCGTTACCCGATGGAATCCTTTTTCGGCGCTCAATTTTAGCTTACAGTACAAGGCCGCCGGCGTCGATGGTTTCGCCAGTCGCTCGTCGCGTCGGCGTTACCGGCCCCGGACCAAAACAGCGTTTAAAGGTAATCTGTACTTTATGATGAACGGGGCATCGTTTTCTGCTGCTACGACCGTACTCGCTAAAACGTTAGACGCTGGTATGGGAACGTTCGTTGGGGAAGCGTGTGGAAGTGCTTACTGGGGCGATTTTGCCGGTCACTTCAAAACAATCACTCTACCCAACTCGCACTTACAGGTTCGGATTCCGCTGAAGAAGCTGACGCATGCCGTGGTAGCTGACCGGGCGAATGGCTTTACCGTCGAACCAGATTTCAAGGTTGCGCGTTCTTATGATGACCTGCTCTCCAACCGCGATTATGTACTGGATTACACGCTCCGGCTAATTCGGGAGGGAGTTGTGGCTCGGCAACCGATCCAGCCAATTAAAGCCCGACCGTTGCAGGCATCACGCTAAAGCTGTACTTTTATACGGTATTCGACTTTCGTTAAATCGAATGCCGCAAACCATTTCTGTGTGTATTGTATCGTTGACGTTGAAACCACTGGTGGGGTCAAAGGCCCTTCCCGGCTTACCGAAATCGCTATTTACCGCCACGACGGACAGCAAGTTGTCGATTCGTTTCACTCGCTGCTGAATCCCGAATGTCCAATTCCTCCTTTTATCCGCCACCTGACGGGTATCTCGGAAGAAATGGTTCAGGATGCTCCCCTGTTTGCCGATGTAGCCAACCGGGTCATTGATATTACGCAGGATGCTATTTTCGTCGCCCATAATGTCGGCTTCGACTTTAACTTCATCAAAAAAGAGTTGGAGTGGCTTGGCCATGATTACCTTCGACGGACGCTCTGTACCGTTCGGACGAGCCGAAAAGTCTTTCCTGGTTTTCCGTCATACAGCCTAGGCAAGCTTTGTAACTCGCTCAATATTCCGCTTAACAACCGTCACCGTGCTCAGGGCGATGCTGCGGCTACGGTTCAGCTTTTCGAATTGTTACTTCAGCACGATGCGCACGGACTTATCCCACGCATTGGAACGGCGAAAGTCAGCATAGACGACTGATCGCTTTATCCATTTCGCTGAATCTCTTATTGATTTCCAGGTTGGTTAGCCTGGAAATTTTTTTTGCTGACTTCTGTAACCTTTCCCATCGTGTGCGGTTTCCAGTCCCAAATGCTGTAAATCCATTCCTACCCGATTGAATGCACTAACGGATAACTCACTCATGCTCCAGGTAAAAGCGGGCGATCTGGATAAGATGGGCTTGCTTTTCGAGCGCTACCATCGACCGTTGTTCGGGTTTCTGTTTCGCATGACGGGACAAACCGAAGCCAGCGAGGATATGGTACAAACGGTGTTTTATCGAATGCTGAAATATCGTCATACGTTCACGGGAGAGGGCGAGTTCCGAACCTGGATGTATCACTTGGCCCGGAATGTACTGGCGGATCAAATTAAGCTAAACAAACGCGCGGCTAATCAGGCCGACATCAACGAGTTGGCCGACCGGATTGGGGGAGGAACCGGGGCTGACGATCATTTGCAGCAGGAACAGAACCAGGATATGCTGAGTAAAGCGATGGAAAAGCTAAGCGGAGAACAGCGCGAAATCTTGATTTTGAGCCGGTTTCAGGAGTTGAAGTACAGCGAGATTGCGCAGGTGCTCAATAGTACAGAAGGAGCGATAAAGGTACGGGTACACCGGGCGATCAACGAGTTAAGGCGAATTTATTTGTTACTAGAAACGGGTCGAAAAACACATGAACTGTGAACAGGCTAACGAGCAATTTACGGAATGGCTCAGCAACCAATTGCCGGATGCGGAGCGGCTCGAAATGGAAGCGCATCTGGCTACATGCCCTGACTGCCAGCGGGCAGCTCATGCAACGCAGCAACTCTGGAGCCAGATGGATTCGTTGGCAGTACCCGAGCCTAGCGAACGGATGCGCGTACGATTCGATGCCATGCTCGATACGTATAAGGATTCCGTCAGCAGTGAACAGGCTACTGGCTTAACCAGCTTTGTGGCGAAACTGCGTACGTTCTGGACGCCACAGATGGCGCTACGTTTAGCCTACAGCCTTGCCCTGATCGGATTTGGAATATTAGTCGGGTACTGGTCGCAGAACCGACCGGTGTTGGCCTATCAACAGCAAGTGGATTCCTTGTCTTCGCAAGTTCAGGAGATGCGCCAGATGATGTTGCTATCGCTTATTGACAATCCATCGGCTTCCGAACGGCTCCGGGCGGTTAGCTACACTGATGATCTTAATCAGGCCAACGAGCGGGTCGTGGAAGCCTTGTTAACCACACTGAACAAGGATCCAAACGTCAATGTCCGACTGGTGACGCTGGAAGCGTTGGCGAAACTAGCTGACGATCCTACCGTAAGGCAGGGCTTGGTGCAATCACTGACGCGGCAGGAGTCTCCATTGGTGCAGGCTGCGCTGGCCGATGTGATGGTGAAGTTACAGGAGAAACGGTCAATCAAGCCGCTTCAGCAACTACTACGGCAGGAACGTCTCAATGATCTGGTTAAAAGTAAAATCCAAGAGAGTCTAAAAGCTTTGTCCTAGAATCAGTCCGGTACACCCTAAATCAATCACAATTATGAAATCACTTTTGATCCCCTGTTTAACGGGGTTGGTGCTCGCTTGTGCCCAATCGCCGGTTCACGCTCAGGAGTTTAGAGAGCGTGTAACGAAAGAGTTTACGGCGCCAAACGGCGGTACGCTGGCTATTTATAACATCAATGGCTTCATTAAAGTGGAAGGCTATTCGGGTGACAAAGTTGTCCTGAGCGTTGATAAAACAATTACGGCGAAAGACAAAGACGTGTTGGAAACGGGAAAAAAAGAATTCAAGGTTGACTTCGAGCAGCGGGGTGATAGCATTATTGCTTACATCGCTGAGCCATTCGACTCCCGCCCGAATCGTAGCTGGAAGAATCAAAACCATGATCGACGCATCGAGTATGATTTTACGCTCAACTTTACCGTGAAAATTCCGTACAAGATGAATCTTCACGCGTCTACCGTCAACCGGGGTAACATTGATGTGAAGGACGTAAGCGGCTCGTTAAAAGTAACTAATGTGAACGGAGCCATTACGCTTGTCAACGCCAAAGGCGCTACGGATGCGCACACAATCAACGGCGATGTGGTGATCAACTACCTGGTGAGCCCTCCCGACAAATCATCGTATTACACACTGAACGGTGCTATTCGGGTTAGCTATCCGGCCAACTTATCGGCAGACCTGCAATTTAAAAGCTTTCAGGGTGAATTCTACACCGACTTTCCGAATGCAGAGGTTCTTCCTACGCAGGTTACCAAGAACCAGGAGCGTCGGGGAGAAGCAACGGTCTACAAACTCACGAAAAATACCGCCATACGAATCGGGGGCGGAGGGAAAACGTTCCGATTCGAAACCTTCAACGGTAACATTTACATCAAAAAGCAATCCTGATACTCATGGCTAGTAACCGATCAATAATTGCCAGCTTGTTTGTGCCATTTCTGTTCATGGCTTACCCATTAGTCGCACAGAACGATTTCAAAGAACAAATTACGGTTTCGTTGAGCGATCCGGCCAAGCCCGGTTTCCTAACTATTGGTTTAGTGAATGGGTCAATCCGAGTCACGGGTTACAGCGGAAAAGATATCGTTATCAACGCTGTAGCCGCTGCTCGTAAATCAGACAAAGAAGAAAAAGGAGATGCCAGCGCAAACGGTATGAAACGCATTGCTGCTGGTGCTAACATGGACATCAGCGCGGAGGAAAAAGACAACCACGTTAAGGTCAGCTCCGATTCCTGGAAACGTCCGATTGACTTAACCATCAAAGTACCGCAGCGGTGTTCGTTAAAGCTCAGTACGGTTAACCAAGGCGAAATCACGGTTGAGAACGTCAATGGCGCTCTCGAAGTAACGAATGTCAACGGAGCAATCCAGTTGAGCGGTATAGCGGGTTCGGCGGTAGCTAATACGGTGAACGGTAGTCTAATCGCTTCGTTCAAAGCCGTTGATGCAAACGTGCCGATGGCTTTTTCGACGCTGAACGGAAATGTTGACGTAACGTTTCCGGCTAACGCTAAAGCGTCGGTTAAGCTGAAATCAGACCGGGGCGATGTCTACAGCGATTTCGATATCGACGTTGACAAAGGCCCAGTCAAAACGACTCGGACGGAAAAAAACGGTATGTATCGGGTGACAGTGGAAGATTGGGTGCGGGGTAAAATCAACGGTGGTGGCCCCGAAATGATGATGAAAAATATGAACGGGAATATCTATATCCGTAAGGCTAAATAACAGTGTTTTCCGGCTCCTGTCGCTGTTAGCAAAGGAACCGGAAAACAATTCAGTACGTAGCACTGGGTATAGGAAATAAGAAATTGATGGCCTGGTACCAGTACGTTAACAGTGTGAGTTTATTGATTCCTGATAACAGGGATTAGCTTTTGCAACTCCTTGAACCGTTCTTCGTCGGGTTCAGGCTTACTGATAGGAAGTTTCTTCAATTCTTCGATTATCGCCCGTCCAACCAGCAGACGCATGTTCTTTTTGTCATCGGCGGGGATTACGTACCAGGGTGAATTATCGGAGGCTGTTTCGTTGATACACGTTTCATAAGCGTCCTGATAATCGTCCCAGAAGTTACGCTCTTTTACATCGCCTTCTTCGAACTTCCAGTTTTTAGATGCGTCTTCGATTCGGGCAATCAGCCGGTCCGCTTGTTCTTCCTTCGAGACGTGCAGATAAAACTTAATCGTTAAGAAACCGTTTCGGTGCAGGTATTTTTCCATGTCCCGAATAGCCTCAAAGCGCTGCTTGAAAAGTTTGTCCAGATCAGCCGTTGCTTTTTCGGGTAGCCGCTGACTATCGGTTAAAATTTCTGGATGCACCTTTGTTACCAACACTTCTTCGTAATACGAGCGGTTGAAAATGCCAATCGTGCCCCGTTCGGGTAGTTCGCGCCAGCTTCGCCACAGAAAATCGTGGTCAAGCTCCTGATCGGTCGGTCGTTTGAAGGAATAAACGCGTACTCCAGCCGGGTTGGTACCCGTAAATACGTGCTGAATCGTCCCATCTTTACCGGCTGCATCAAGCGCCTGAAAAACGACGACCATGCCGTAGCGGTTGTACGCATACATCCGCTCCTGCCACTTGTCGATTTCGGCGGCTTGTTGCTGTCGTAAGGTATCGTAGTGGTCGTTGTCCTCGTACAGATCATCAACCTTTGTGGGAGCTTTTTTAATCTTGAATGGCTTGTCGCCGTCGTAACGGAAGCTGTCGGTGTCGAAATCTTTCACAGGAAAAGGGCGTAAACTTTACGCGGATCGGTTGTGTTATCAATACAGCTAACAACCAAATTTTCATATAATGGTTGGCGGCTATTTCAACTGGTGTTGCATTGCCATCGGGTTATATATAAAACGCTGGCGGTGAACATTCTTGGTCAAGCACCTCAGACATGACGACAGAACAATCAACAAACTTTCAGAAAGCTACGTTTGGCACGGGCTGTTTCTGGTGTACGGAAGCGATGTACAACTCGCTGGACGGCGTGATTTCAGCCATTTCGGGCTACGAAGGCGGTCAGAACCCAAACCCTACTTATAAAGAAGTCTGCACGGGCACAACGGGGCACGCTGAGTGCGTTGAGGTGACATTCGATCCATCGAAGATTACCTATCAGGAACTGCTTGAAGCCTTCTTCCGCAGCCATGACCCAACGACGCTGAACCGTCAGGGCGCAGATGTCGGTACGCAATACCGCTCCGTGATTTTCTACCACAACGACGAGCAGAAGCGGTTAGCCGAAACGGCCAAAGAAGAACTGAACAAAGCGGGTGCTTACAACAACCCGATTGTGACGGAAATCAGTCCAGCCAGTACCTTCTACGAAGCCGAAGCATACCACCAGAACTACTTCGTTAATAATCCGGGTCAGGGCTATTGTGCTTTTGTCATCGCTCCCAAGCTTGACAAGTTTAAAAAAGTATTCAAAGAGAAATTGAAAACGGCTGAGCAGGCCATTGGTTAGGAACAGAAAGTAGTCACAAGAAGCCCCGAACGGGGCTTTTTTGTTGCTATTGGTATCGTTTCAGCGATACAGAAATTGTAGCTTACTTATAAAAAATAAGAGAAAAAGGTAATCTAGTTGCGAAACGAGTTTAATGCTGTAAGCTTCGGCCTATCCTGTTTATCTTTGTCTAGGTACTGACTGGCGTTAATGAAGAAAAAGAAAAGACATAGCGCGTTGATACACCGGCTGATTTGCCTGTTGATGGCGCTGCATGTCATTAATCTTAGCATTGACCCGCCCGACCAGTACGGAACCACTTCGCGGCCCTACGAGCAAGCCGAAGACTTGTCTGTCAACGACATTGAGAGTTTTGGCGAGCTTCTGTTGGAAGAATGCTTTGGCCTTGTTGACGCTGTTCCTGAGCACGATGAACCCGATGAAGAATCAAGTCTGACTAAACTAGGACAAGACTACGTTTTCGTCAAATCCTTTGTGTTTGCTCCGTTGGTATTGGTGGCTCGATTTCTTGTAGCCGAGTTTATTCCCTTCAACGTCATGCGTGTGCCTACCCACGTGCTGGACATTCTGTCTCCGCCCCCTCAGGTTACGCTTTAAGTTTCTTTCCCTACAATCGCTATCCCGGAAGTAATGCTGACCGGACGGCATCCGTCGTTTGGCAGGATAGCGTTACGTTGCTGTTTTTACCAGACAAACTATATACAGGCGCTGTCAAGCGTGTCTGGGCTTTCCTGCATACCGTTCTGAAGCCATCGACTTACCATGTCCGAACAGGATAGGCAGTCAGTCGTGCGTGCTCGCGTAATTATCAATACTACCTTCATGTTTAGCTTATTTATTAGAAGACCGCTTTTGTCAGCGGTGATATCCGTACTGATTACGTTACTGGGTTTATTGGCGCTCAGTGGCTTACCCGTTACTCAATTTCCTGATATCGTGCCGCCCTCGGTAACGGTAACCGCCACCTATACCGGGGCGAATGCCGAAGTGTGTACTAAAGCGGTAGCGACTCCGCTGGAACGAGCGATCAATGGTGTACCGGGCATGACTTACATGAACAGCGTTTCCAGTAACGACGGCACGACGTTAATCCAGGTTTTTTTCAACGTAGGAACCGATCCCGATCTGGCGGCTATGAACGTCCAGAACCGGGTAACGTCCGTTCTGGACGAATTGCCTGCAGAAGTGATTAAAGCCGGGGTAATTACCGAAAAAGAGGTAAACAGTATGCTGCTCTACCTCAATCTGGTGAGTACCGATCCCGATATGGACGAGAAGTTTATTTACAACTTCGCCGATATCAATATCCTGGCTGAACTAAAGCGAATCGAAGGCGTAGGCTTTGCCGATATCATGGGGGCTCGGGAGTATTCAATGCGCGTGTGGCTGAAGCCAGACCGGATGACAGCCTACAATATTTCGGCGGAGGAGATAGTCGAATCGATTCAAAAGCAAAATGTCGAAGCTGCTCCGGGTAAAGCGGGTGAAAGTGCCGACCGAAGTCCGCAGGTGCTTCAATATGTGATGCGCTATACCGGCAAGTTTAATCAGCCTCAGCAGTATCAGAATCTTGTTTTACGGGCTAATCCAGATGGATCAATACTGCGCTTGAAAGATGTAGCCGAGATCGAATTCGGATCAGCCGATTACAGCGTAACGTCAAAAACCGATGGGCGCCCGTCGGCTTCGATTATGCTTAAACAGCGGCCCGGCTCGAATGCGCGTGATATCATCAATAACGTAAAGAAACGCATGGCCGAGATTAAGGAAACTTCGTTTCCGCCCGGCATGACCTACAACTTTGCCTACGACGTATCGCGCTTTCTCGATGCATCGATTCACGAAGTTGTTCGTACGCTTCTGGAAGCCTTTGTGCTGGTGTTTATTGTCGTTTTTCTGTTTCTACAAGACTGGCGGTCTACTCTGATCTGTGCCTTGGTAGTGCCGGTAGCGCTGATTGGGGCCTTCGCCTTTATGAGTCTGATTGGTTTCTCGATCAACCTCTTGACCTTGTTTGCACTCGTGCTTGCCATCGGGGTTGTGGTCGATGATGGTATTGTGGTTGTCGAAGCTGTTCACGCCAAAATGAGCGAGGAGCACCTTCCGCCCCGTGAGGCTACGATGGAAGCCATGAAAGAAATCAGCAGTGCCCTGATTGCCATCACGCTGGTCATGTCGGCGGTCTTTGTACCGGTGGCTTTCTTGGCGGGGCCTGTTGGGATTTTTTATCGCCAGTTCTCGCTTACCCTGGCGGTCGCTATTCTTATTTCGGGTCTGAATGCATTGACTCTGACACCCGCTCTGTGTGCACTGCTTTTACGACCGGCCCATGATCATGCTCCAACCGGCTTGCTGGGTCGGTTTTTTGCGGGCTTCAACCGGGGTTTCGACGCCCTGACCGGTCGCTACCAAAAGCTACTGAGAAGCGTTGTGCGTCGAGGAGTCGTAACGATTGCTATGCTGGTGTTATTCGCGGGTGGTACCTGGGGAGTTAGCTCTTTGCTGCCCAGCGGCTTTATCCCGACCGAAGATCAGGGCATGATCTACGCCAACGTAACTACGCCTGCCGGAGCAACGGTGCAACGAACCGAAAATGTGCTGGATAAAATTCAGCAGGTAGCCTCAAAGATGGACGCCGTTGAAAACGTATCGACCCTGTCCGGATTTAGCCTGATGACCGATGGAGCGGGCGCTTCGTATGGAATGGGAATGATCAATCTTAAAGACTGGAAAGACCGGGGACAGTCCGTCGATGATGTTATTGCCGCGCTGGAAGCCAAAACTCAACACATTCAGGATGCCAGCATTCAGTATTTTTCTCCGCCGACGGTACCTGGTTTTGGTAATTCCAGCGGTTTTGAGCTACGGATGCTGGATCGCACCGGATCGGGCGATTTGCAGAAGACAAAGAAAGTAGCCGACGGATTCATTGCGGCCCTGAAAAAGCGGCCCGAGATTGGCGATGCTTTCACCAGTTTCAATCCGGATTATCCGCAATACATGCTGCACGTCGATCAGGACAAGGCTGCGCAAAAAGGAGTATCGATTGACAATGCGATGAATACCCTACAAACGTTGATGGGAAGCCTGTACGCCACCAACTTTATTCGCTTCGGGCAAATGTACCGTGTCTTTGTGCAGGCGGCTCCTGAGTATCGCGCCAAACCCGAAGACGTTTTAAATCTTTACGTGAAGAACGACCAGGGTGAAATGGTGCCTTATGCCAACTTCGTTACCCTTGAGCGCGTGTACGGACCAGAGCAACTGACGCGCTACAATATGTATACATCGGCGCTCATCAACGGGGAAGCGGCAAAAGGGTACAGTAGTGGGGATGCCCTGCGCGCAGTCGAGGAAGTTGCCAGCACGACCCTGCCGCGTGGTTATTCGTTTGAATGGTCAGGTATGTCGCGCGAAGAAATTCTGTCGGGCGATCAGGCAATCTATATTTTTCTAATCTGTCTGGTCTTTGTCTACCTGTTGCTGGTTGCCCAGTACGAAAGCCTGTTTTTGCCCTTGCCCGTCCTGCTGTCTTTGCCTGCCGGTATATTCGGTTCGTTTCTGTGCCTTCAGCTTGCTGGCTTACAAAACAATATTTATGCGCAGGTAGCGCTGGTGATGTTAATCGGTCTGCTGGGAAAAAACGCGATTCTGATTGTTGAATTTGCCAATCAACGTCAGCAGGAAGGGTTATCCATTGTTAAAGCGGCAATAGAAGGTGCTGTTACCCGGCTAAGACCGATCCTTATGACATCGCTGGCATTTATTGCGGGCTTGATTCCTCTTTGTATGGCGTCGGGCGCTGGTGCGTTGGGAAACCGCTCTATCGGGACAGCCGCTGCCGGTGGAATGCTTATAGGAACCGTATTTGGCCTTATTCTAGTCCCTGGCTTGTACGTTTTGTTTGCTACGCTTGCCCTGCGGTTCCAAAGCAAAAAGCTTAAGCTGGACGACGATCTGATTTTGAACGCCTTAGCCAAGAAAACCAAAATCAGCGATTCCAACAATTAAAACGTATAACTTCTGGCTTACGGCTTGGCACTTACGTCTGTAAGCCAGAAGTTATACGATTATGTGTTTTGTAACTAGCTGTAATGTAGCATTTTATCGTTTAATTGTGCTTTGTTCGATGTGGTATATCCCGTTGTTTAGGTTGTCTTTCCTTATAGATAGTACCGTCTAGTAAATTTGAAATTGTCAATTACCATACTATAAGCCAAATAATTTACTCCTTGAGCGAGCAAATTCCTTATTATTTAAGGGTTTTAGCGAATATTGCTAGTTATCTATATAAATGTTTCTACTAATGATGTACGTACAATATCTGTTTAAACAATCTGGTGTTGTAACCGTTAGTTGACTTATAAAATTCTGTATTATCTTTGTTTCTACAATAATTCACACCGCCGTTAAAAAGCATCAACACATTTGCTATGAAAAAGGCCAAGGTAGCGGATGAGCAGTTAGTAAAAGCATTCCAGGGAGCAAACGAAGAGGACTCTTTCGAAGCGCTTTACAACCGCTATGTTACTAAAGTTTACCAAAAGTGCTTGTCCATTACCAAAGATTCTGAAGCTGCTCAGGACTACACACAGGATATTTTTCTGAAGGTATTCAATAAGTTAGATACGTTCCAGAACCGATCTACTTTTTCCACCTGGCTGTATTCGATTTCTCATCACTACTGTCTTGATCAATTGCGGTTGACCAAGCGGCTTAACATGGAATCCCTGTCGGACGAAATCATAAGCGGAGTGGCGGAACCCGAAGCTCCCGTTTCCGTTGAAAACCAACTACAGGTGTTGGAACGGGTTATGAACGACTTATCGCCCGACGAAGTAAAGCTGCTTCGGATGAAACACGAAGAAGGGCTAAGTGTCAAGGAGATCAGCTCGTATTACAACATTTCGGAAAGTGCGGTTAAAATGCGCCTGAAACGGACGCGCGACAAGCTACAGGAACTATACCTCAGCCATTATTAGCCAGGTGTTACCTTACCGTTCTAGGTTAAGGGTAGCAAGCCTACTGCTATGCGTGAGTTTGATCTATGTATTCCAATCGCTCAATTTTCTAGACACTTGTTCCGAAAGGTTGTTTAGTTGGTTATTGAGTTCATGTTATACATAAATCATAACTACCATGGCAGATGCACCCGTTCAATTTCAACCCGGCGATCAGGTAGCTTTACTTGAAGGCGGGCCGCCGATGACGGTAAAAGCAGTAAACGATGACGGTCGAACTGTTACGTGCGAAAGTAGCAGCGAAGACAAGCCTAGTCAACAGGATTATGATGCAACGAAGCTCACCAAGCTTACCAGCGGTCAGGAGTTAGGAGCAAAATCATAAGAACCACTGAAAACGTCAGTCTCATCAGGGCTGACGTTTTTTTGTACGTAAAATGGGGAATCACCACATGTTTGCTTTCATAAAAACGTCGGCTCATAGCATTGCCGACGTTTTTATTATTAAGCTGTGCATCTGTTGACTACAAGTGATTAGTGGCTAAAAAGAGTTTTGAAAATGTAAGCTGTAAAGCTATTTATAGAGTAATGAAATGCTTGTTTTCTAGCTATTCTATTGATTAAAGAGTAACAATTTGACACTGCCATTTTCTGACCGCTTACTCAAACGTATCTACACTTAATTAGGTAATAGAACACGTATAATTAAATAAAATATGTGTACAATATGCTGTGGGACAACTGTTTATTTCGTTAATAGATCCATTGAAAATACTGTAAATAAAGCGTTTAGCCAACCGATAAATAAGAGCTTAAATAAGCGAGTTTGTAAAGCAAAACGAATATAATTTAATTTGTCCCCAGTTTTACATAAACAGTTATACCACATGAAAAAATTTCACTTTTCGTTTTTGTTCGTAATAGCCCTGTTGTTGAGCACTCAATCATTTGCCCAATTAGCTATTGATAAAGGCACTAAATTTATAAACCTTGGTATCGGCGTAGGCGGTTACGGTTACTACTCTGGTGGTGGTGGTATTGGCCTAAATGCTGCTGCGGATTTTGGCGTGGCTCCAAATATTACCGTCGGTGGTGTAGTTGGTTATAGAAGTTATGGCAGTGTTGCATCTTACAACTATAACTCGTTTGATATTGGTGCCCGAGGCTCTTACCACTTTAATCAACTGCTCAACCTGACTACCGATAAAGCCGATTTATACGCAGGTTTAGGCCTTTCTTACTTCTCGTTTTCTTACGGTGGTTTTGCTGACAATTATGGAACCGTGTATGTACCTGTTCATGTGGGTGGCCGTTATTTCTTCAGCGAAAAATTAGGTGCTTTTGCAGAGTTAGGCTCCAGCTTAGCTACACTGAAACTAGGACTTACGCTTAAACTATAAGAATCAGGTATCATACAAAAAGCGGGCATCTAACAGTAGATGCCCGCTTTTTGTATGTAAACTAGGCTACTTGCTAGCTATTTCCTTTAGATTGCGGACGCCCATGTTCCATAGAATGAACGAATAAATATCGGCGGTTGTCTCGATATTCTTTTTCGTGTTACTAGCCCCGTGTCCTGAATTGGTATCGATACGAATCAGCACCGGGTTCTGGCCTTTATAAACCTCCTGCAACGTAGCCGCGTATTTAAACGAGTGCGCAGGAACAACCCGGTCATCGTGGTCGGCGGTGGTGATGAGCGTAGCCGGGTAGTTGACTCCCGCTTTCAAATTATGAATAGGCGAGTACGCGTATAATGCTTTAAATTCGTCGGCGTTGTCGCTGCTGCCATAGTCGGCAATCCAGTTCCAGCCAATCGTGAATTTGTGAAACCGAAGCATATCCATTACACCCACCTGCGGAATAGCAACCCGAAACAGGTCGGGCCGCTGATTGATCACTGCACCCACGAGTAACCCACCGTTTGAACCGCCCTGTACCGCAAGCTTCGCGGGACTGGTATATTTCTGCGCTATCAGGTATTCGGCAGCTGCAATGAAATCGTCAAAGACATTCTGCTTCTTGAGCTTCATACCCTGTTCGTGCCATTTCTCACCATATTCGCTGCCGCCCCGCAAGTTGGCCTGAGCATACACGCCACCCTGTTCCAGGAAAGGAATTCGTAACGGACTAAAGGCTGGCGGAAGGCTAATATTAAAACCGCCGTAGCCGTACAAAAGTGTCGGGTTGGTACCGTCGAGTTTCATTCCTTTTCGATAGGTCAGAAACATAGGCACTTTTGTGCCGTCTTTGCTGGTGTAAAAAACCTGCTTCGTTTCGTAATCGGTTGGTTTGAAGTCTACCTCCGGTGCCCGGAATACGGTGCTTTTGCGGGTAGCTATATCGTAACGATAGATCGTTGGGGGAAACGTAAATGATGTAAAGGTGTAGAAAACGAACTTATCGTCTTTCTCACCGCCGAATCCGCCTGCTGAACCAATGGCTGGCAGTTGAATGTCGCTTTCCCGCTTTCCGGCGTAATCAAATACCTCGATTTTAGACGTCACGTCTTTCGAGTATTCAACGAATAGTTTTCCTCCGGCTGCGCTAACACTACCTTCAGCAATTGGCTCCGGTTTTTCCGGAATCAGTGGCGAGAAAGCTTTTGTCTTTGTTGAAAAGGCTACGACCTTGCTATTGGGGGCTTTTTCGTTCGTTAAAATCAGTAGGCGGTCGCCGTCGTTGTCAATGACGCCATAGCTGAAATCGGTTATTTCTTCGACGACCGGTGTAAACGTCTTTTGACCGGATTTTGAATCGACAAAAAGCAACGCGTTACCATCTTTACCCTTGCCCCGATCGCTAATGCTCAGCAGCAGGAAGCGTTCGTCCTCCGTTGTGCTGGCAATGTGGAAGCGCTGCGGATGTTGCGGATCTTCGTAAACCAACCGGTCGGCTGATTGCGGTGTGTTTAGCTTATGGTAATAAACCTGGTGGTTTTCGTTTTTAGCCGCCAGCGCACTACCTTCTGGCTTTGGGTACCGACTGTAATAAAAGCCGTCGCCCTGCCAGGCTGCGCCCGATACTTTTACCCACTCGATCTTGTCGGAAAGATACTGTTTGGTAGCCAAATCCATTACCTGATACTCCTGCCAGTCGGAACCGCCCTTCGACAAACCAACCACAGCGTACTTACCATCTTTGGACAGCGAAAACGCACCCAACCGGGTTGTTCCGTCAGCCGATAGTTTGTTGGGATCGATTACCAATTCTGGTTTGCCGTCAAGCCCTTTCTGACGGTACAGCACCGATTGATTCTGTAATCCGTCGTTTTTTGAAAAATAGAACCATTCGCCTTTCCGGCTGGGCGCTGAGTATTTTGGGTAGTTGTAAATTTGCTCGAGTCGGTTCTGAAGTTGCTGCCGGTACGGAATTTGTCCCAAGTAGTCAAACGTGACTTTGTTTTCGGCTTTGACCCATTCGGCGGTTTCCGCAGAGCGGTCGTCTTCCAGCCAGCGGTAAGGATCGGCAACCGTCGTACCGTGATAGGTATCGGTCTGGTCAACTTTTTTCGGTTTAGGGTAGGCTAAAGACCCGCTAGTGGTATTGCCTTCCGATTGAGCCAAAGCCGCAGAAGAACTGAGCATAAGCGATAAATAAACAAGGTTGAGAGAACGCATAAAATGAGGAGCCGTTGATGAGAGGCAACGTACTACGAAGAACGGTTTAGAAAACTGAAATTACAAGTTAGCTTTTACAATCGGCTTCCTACCGTTTTGATCATTGGCATACGTATTGATCCTACCGAATCGATTGATACATAGAAAAATGTACCTTCATTTATAGGTAAGAATGCGATTGATTCCTCAAAACGTACTTATTCTTTCACTAATTTTGACTAGTCTATCGGTGACCTGGTTGCCGTAAGGCTTTTGTTAGCGAGGAAAAGCCGGTTGCTTTTGGCGCTACCTCAGTTTTCGTAGTAGCTTAGACTAACTTTCATGTCCACATTTACTAAATGGGTCCTGTTGTTGATAGGACTACCTTTTTTTGCGGTTGCTCAGCTTCAAATTACACACCCAATGTCGCGTCTGGTCGTTCAGCGCGGGGCCGACGGCAACGGGCGGCTTTACCTGTCAGGACGGTTACCAAGCGCCGTAGATCGGGTAGAGGCCCAGCTTGTACCCGCCAACGCCGGGCAGGGAACAGCAACCGACTGGCAGGTCGTACAAAACAATCCGACTAACAATATTTTTCTGGGTTACGTAACCGGTTCCGGTGGCTGGTACGTACTGAATGTCCGGACCATCGTTGGCGGTACGGTAACGTCACAAGCGTCTGTACAGCCTGTTGGTATTGGCGAGGTGTTTGTCACCGCCGGTCAGTCAAACTCGCGGGGATTGGGTATTGGTGACAACGATCTCGGTACGGCAACCGACCGCGTAAATGCTATTGATTCGATTAACCATTCGTATCCGCCCGGAGCAAAATCGCTGGTGTCATCTGGCGATCCGATGCCTGTGCCTGTATACAAGCCCCTGACGGCTGGTCGAAGAGTCTTTCCAATGGCCGAAAGTTCCTGGGGCTGGGGTGAATTAGGTGACTACATTGTTAATCGTTACAATGTACCAGTTGCCTTTTATGTAGCGGGCTGGGATGGATCGACCGCCGAAAACTGGTATAATACCGCCAATGGCATTCCAACCTGTAATCGCTACTATTGCGTAGAGAACTGGGCTAATTTGCAGCCTTACACAAACCTGAAAAATGTACTCCACTACTACAATTCAATTGCTGGTATTCGAGCTGTCCTTTGGCATCAGGGTGAGGCTGAATATAGCTTTCCCGATGGTACATCAAGTATTCCGTATTACTACGATCGACTAGTCGGGATCATTCAAAAATCTAGACAGGATTTTGGCGGGCGGTCAATGCCGTGGATGGTAGCCCGTGCTTCGTTCGATGGTACTGAGTTTCGTCCAGCCGTGATCAATGAGCAGCAGCGAGTCATTGATACGCAGGGGCTAAATGTCTATCAAGGGCCTTACAACGATACGATTGTCAACCGAAAATCTGGAGGGAACGATGTTCACTTTGGCAATCGCTATCGTCCTTCCCCACATCCCCGCTACTATCTGAATCCATCGTCGATTCCAGCCGATATGGGCCTTTCTCGGTTTGCGCGTAACTGGAATAACAGTCTCAATAATAATTTCTTTCAAAACGCCCAACCCATCACGCCTACCCAGTTTGCTGTTACAGGAACAATAGCCGACTATGTCCGGCCTGGAGATAACTTATCCGTGGCGTTTGCTACAACGGGGGCATTCGGGGGGGACAATCAATGGCAGGTGCAGTTGCTTGACTCCCTTGGTCACTACGTATCGGTATTGGGTAGCGGAGCCGCAAGTCCAATCACGGTAAAACTGCCTGACAACCTTCAACTAGGAAGCCATCTTCAGGTACGGGTCGTTTCTACATCGCCATTCCTGCCCGCTGTTCCATCCAATTTTTTTCAGATTAGTCTAACCGCAAATCAGGCGGATGTTAGCCTGGCCATGAGTGTTAATCAGCGCTTGACAGACCTAAACAGCCCCGTTACGATTAATCTTGCCGTACAAAATAGTGGTCCGGGAAAGGCGGAGAATGTTGTCGTCAGGAACCGGCTGCCTGATAATTTAGCTGTTGTTTCAACGTCGGGCTTGTCACTCAACGGTAGTGTGCTGACCAGTAACGCGCTGAACCTTGATCCCGGTACAACACAGCTAATCAGTTTTGTGGCTCAACCAACCGCCGGTGGTGTGTACACAAATGCCGCCGAGATTGCGCAGGCTACATCACCCGATCCTGATAGCCAGCCTAACTCGGGTACGGGCGACGGGCAAGATGATATGGCCGTGATTGATTTTCGGACAAAACAGACGGGGTCTGCGCAGTTTACGTCGCCGAATCCAAATCAGGTGCCTTTACCAGCGGTTCAAAGTAATCAGCCAGCTCCCGACCCTGCCAAAGCGGATATTAGCTTGCAACTGTCGGTCAGCAACCGGGCGCCGTCGGTCAACGACATCATTACGTATGCAATAACTTTGTCGAATGCTGGGGGCTTGACGGCGACTGGCCTGGGGGTAACGGCTTATTTGCCCACTGGTCAAGAGTTTGTACCGGGGGATGATCTGGCTGCGGGCAATGGTGGATTTACCGGAGGTATCAGTAGCCTATCCCCGAACAGCAGTTATACGTTCCGCTTTAAAGCAAGAATTACTGGTGCGAGTACGGGCGTTTGTTCGGCACAGCTTACGGCTTCAAACCAGCCCGATCCCGATTCAACGCCAAATAACGGAATAACGAATGGCGAAGATGATACTGCTCAGATCGATATTCGGGTAAGATAAAAAACAAAACATGATGAGGATTTAGCCGTGTATGTCTTTGTGCTAGAGAGGCATGGCAAATAGAGCATAGAAACGAAAACGCCGTTTGCCCATCAATCGGAGATGATGAATCCGTGGATTAGTTGGGGCGTAGTTGGAGTAGCGGTTATGGTTACGCTCTCGTCGTTTCTTGGTGTTTTCGAGGATCGGGTGGATTACAATACCCAGATCAAGCCGTTGCTCAATAAGCACTGCATAGCCTGTCATGGCGGAGTAAAAAAAGCATCTGGCTTCTCTTTGTTGTTTGAACACGAAGCGCTCGCTCCGGCTAAATCGGGCAAACCAGGAATTATCCCTGGTGACGCCGATGCCAGCGAAATGATCCGGCGGCTGACGCTGGATGATCCTGACGAGCGCATGCCGCTAGAGCATCCAGCGTTAAAACCCGATGAGATCGAACTGCTGCGCAAATGGATTGATCAGGGCGCTGAGTGGGGTGATCATTGGGCGTACCAAACCGTCGAGAAGCCTGACGTTCCCAAAATCGGTACGTTTCTAAGCCGCCTAGGTATTACGGAGAACGATGAAACAAAGTGGGCCAAGAACGAAATCGACCATTTTGTTCTTCAAAAACTAAAGCCTGAGGGGTTAAAACCATCGCCGGAAGCCGACCGTGCTACGCTGATTCGTCGCGTGTCACTTGACCTGACCGGATTGCCGCCAACCGAAAAAGAAGTCACGAATTTTATGAATGATCGATCACCGGATGCGTATGCGAAGGTCGTTGATCGGTTGTTGGCCTCACCAGCTTATGGGGAACGTTGGACAGGGATGTGGCTTGATCTGGCGCGTTACGCAGATACGAAAGGGTACGAGCGTGATCCGGGGCGAAAAATCTGGCGCTACCGTGACTGGCTCATCAAAGCGTTCAACGATGATAAACCGTTTGATCAGTTTACCATTGAGCAGCTAGCGGGCGATCTGCTTCCAGCGCCGACCGACGCGCAGCTTATCGCGACGGGCTTTCATCGGAACACGATGAACAACGATGAAGGGGGGACGCAGGACGAGGAATTTCGTACGGCAGCCGTGCTTGATCGAGTCAATACGACCTGGGACGTGTGGCAGGGCACTACCTTTTCGTGCGTACAGTGTCACAGTCATCCGTACGATCCGTTCGTTAACGAAGAGTATTACAAGTACCTCGCTTTTTTCAACAACACCCGCGACGAAGACGTAACCAGCGATACCCCGACGTTACGATTTTACTCTTCTACGGATTCGCTTAAATTAGTCAGCTTACAGCAGTTTATTGCCAGAAGCGTTGCTGATCGGCGGCAGGCCACTGCCCAGGCGGAGTACTTTACGAAACTAGCCCGAACGGTTGAACCGAAAATCAATTCGCATGACTTCGATCAGTTTGTCAATGCCTCGCTACTAGACGCTAAATATTTTGGTTTTCAGGACAAAGGCTCGGCCCGAATCAAGAACGTAACGTTGACGGGGCGCCCCCGGCTGTTGATCGCCTGGGGGACAAACGCGCCGAACGCAACAGTCACGTTTTATAGTGATAGCCTAAAAGGAACGGTGCTGGCCACCGTTCCCGTACCGAAAACGGGTAGTGCCGGCAACGATACCGTTCAACTGATACCCTTACCAGCCGTTCAGGGAAAACATCATCTTTTCATGGCGCTCAGTAGCCCGAAAGCGCCCAAAGAATGGGTACAGATAAAGTGGGTTTCCTTGCAGCCCTCGCTTCCCGGTCAGCCGCTACGTGCCATTGGAGATCAGGATAAACTGCTGCTCGAGCTTTTGAACGCCAGTCCCGAACAAACGCCTATTATGCTCGACGGTTCGAGTGATCTGGCGCGGGAAACGCACCTTTTTGAACGCGGCAACTGGCTGGTAAAAGGAAAACGTGTAACACCCGACGTGCCGAAGGCTTTCCCCGCGATGGAGTCAACCTTACCGAAAAACCGCTTGGGATTGGCGCAGTGGATGGTTAGTCGGCAGCATCCGCTGACGGCGCGGGTAGCGGTCAACCGGTTCTGGGAGCAGCTTTTTGGAACAGGAATTGTTGAAACGGTAGAAGATATGGGCACGCAGGGCATTCCGCCAACCCACCGCGAACTGCTGGATTACCTGGCTGTCGAATTTATGGAAACCGACAAGTGGAGCGTGAAAAAGCTGCTGCGAAAAATGGTCATGTCAGCTACGTATCAGCAACGATCCGAGGTCTCGGCGGAGCTACTTGCTAACGATCCGTTCAACAAACTACTGGCTCGCGGGCCTCGCGTTCGGCTGTCGGCGGAGGCTGTACACGATCAGGCGCTGGCGGTCAGTGGCTTGCTGAGTGCTAAAATGTATGGGCCGAGTGTTATGCCGGTTCAACCTGACGGTATCTGGCAATCACCGTATGATGGCGAATCATGGAAGCAAAGTACCGGCGACGATTTGCACCGCAGGGCTTTATACACCTACTGGAAACGGACTGCTCCTTATCCATCGATGATAACGTTTGACAGTCCTAGTCGTGAATTTTGCCAGTTACGCCGACTCCGAACCAATACACCATTACAGGCTCTCGTCACGCTCAATGATCCCGTGTATATAGAAGCTGCTCAAAAGCTAGCCGAATACATGCAGCGGAAGGGTCGTCTACCCGAAGCACAGATACAGGCTGGCTTTCGGCGGGTAACAGTGCATACGCTGACGCCTAAAAAACTGGCGGTGTTGACGCAGCTTTACCGAAGTACCGAACAGCATTACCGGCAAAATCCCGACGAAGCCCGCAAGTTGATGGCTAGACAGGATGCTACTCCGCAACTGGCAGCGCTAACCGTAACGGCCAATACGCTATTGAATCTGGACGAAGTAATTACGAAAGAGTAGGAGAACAAAAATACGCTATGGATAAGCTCCGCAACGAACTTCAGCAGACAGCATCCGAACGGGAGACCCGGCGACATTTTCTGCACACCTGCTCGACCGGGCTGGGCGTAATGGCTCTTGGCTCGCTGTTGGGTGGTTGTGGTTTTTTTCGTACCGATAACCCGACAAAACATACGACCGGAACGGCTTTGTTAGCGGATGAACCTACTGCCCCGCATCCGTCCCACCGTCTGCCGAGTGCCAAACGGGTAATTTATATTCACATGGCTGGTTCGCCAAGCCAGCTGGAACTGTTCGATTACAAACCAGAATTGGTCAAATACAACGGTAAAGATTGTCCGCAGGAGTTGCTGGAAGGTAAGAAGTTTGCCTTTATCCGGGGTGTTCCCAAAATGCTGGGCCCACAGGGAAAGTTTGCCCAATACGGTCAGTCGGGCGCGTGGGTGTCTGATTACCTGCCCCACTTTCAAAAGGTTGTTGACGATGTTGCCTTCCTGAAGGCTATGCATACCGATCAGTTCAACCACGCGCCCGCTCAGTTGCTTATGCACACCGGTAGCGCGCGCCTGGGCCGACCCAGCATCGGCTCCTGGGTAACGTATGGATTAGGTACGGAAAACGACAATCTGCCTGGTTATATCGTCTTAGCGTCGGGGGGCAAGCAACCGGATGCGGGGAAGTCGATTTGGGGAAGCGGTTTTCTCCCGACCGTTTATCAGGGTGTTCAATGCCGTACCGACGGTGATCCGGTGCTGTACGCGTCTAATCCGGCGGGCATGGATCGAAACATCCGGAAGCAAACGATTGACGCGATCAGCCAGATCAATCAGCAGCAGTACGACGACGTTAAAGATCCAGAAATACTAACCCGCATTTCTCAGTACGAACTGGCATTTCGAATGCAGATGTCTGTTCCCGACGCGATGAACATCAAAAGCGAGCCGCAGTATATTCTCGACAGCTACGGTGTTGATCCGGATAAAGGGTCTTTTGCCCGAAATTGTTTGCTGGCCCGGCGGCTGGCTGAGCGGGGCGTTCGATTTATTCAGCTGTTTGACTGGGGCTGGGATACCCACGGAACGAGTGCCGACGGTGCGATTGAAATTGGATTACGAGATAAATGCAAAGAGTCAGATCAGGCCGTTGCTGCACTGTTGAACGACTTGAAACAACGGGGTTTGCTGGATGATACGCTTGTGGTTTGGGGTGGCGAATTTGGTCGGACGCCTATGCAGGAAAACCGTGACGGACAGGTTTTACCTTTCATGGGCCGTGATCATCACCTGGATGCATTCACCGTCTGGATGGCGGGCGGTGGAATAAAACGTGGTTTTTCGTACGGCGAAACCGACGATATCGGCTACTACGGCGTGAAAGATAAAGTTCACATTCACGATCTTCAGGCGACCATTCTACACGCGCTTGGCTTTGACCACACCAAGCTGACGTATCAGTTTCAGGGACGGCCATTTCGGTTGACCGATGTGGCGGGTAAAGTGGTTACGCCCGTGCTTGCGTGAACCAATTAACTAGTATCTGGACTTTACTGGTCGAGAATTACTTGAATTATGGTGCGTATCTTTCTTATTCATGGGTATGTCGAAGACCCCACTATTTTCGACAAACTCATTCCGTTATTACCTACTGCTAATTTTGTCCGGATTAATCTGGCCGATGAATTCGAGCGTTGGGCACCTCGCGGGCCTGTCAATGTCCGGCTGCTCGCCCAATACCTGACGGATTACTACCAGATTACGGCGGATGATGTAGTTATTGGCCACTCGATGGGAGGCTGGGTAGCGATCCACATCAAACAGCTAGCGAAGGCGAAAGCAATACAAATAGGCTCGTTTACCGACCAACGAAGAATACGGCTGCCGCTGCACAACTTGCTTTTGCTAAAGGGATTACTTTATTCAGGGATTACGCAAAGCCGCTTGCTCCTGAATTATTTTCGCAAACAGTACCCGTTTCCTGAATCCTACGACTTGTACTGCACCCTTACGGACGGCATGAAAACCATGAGCCGACGGTATCTTTACCAGCAGCTTCAAACGCTATTTGCGCAGGTGCCTTCCTTAACGGTTTCGCCGGATTTGCGCATTCACGCCCGCCGGGACAGTATCGTAGCGCGCCCCAGCGAACCGTTCGTCGAAGTACCCGGTGATCATTTCAGCCTCGTTTTCCACGCCGAAAAAGTAGCCGAACCCATTCGGGAGTTGCTGGCTACGTCAGGATCGCGCTAAAAAGACGACCGCGCCGATTCGCATACAAGCGTAAAATTGACGCCGTTATTCCAGTACTTTAGGAACCTCGAAGAATTGCTCGTCGTGTTGCGGAGCGTTGGCGAGTGCTTTCTCACGGGGAAGGTGCTGGCCAACAACGTCGTCGCGCAGTACGTTGACTTCGGGCGAAATATGCGTCAGTGGTTCGACGCCCGTGGTGTCTACTGCGTTGAGCTGCTCCATCCAGGTCAGTACGCCGTTGAGGCTGTTCAACAACTCAGCTTCTTCTTCGGGCCGAACGTCCAGCCGGGCCAGGTGCGCAATTTTGTGTAAGGTTTCCTGATCTACTTTCATGGTTTCTGTTGCTGGAAATCCCGTCTGGATTTCAGTTTATCTCTTAACGATCTGATAATTGGGTCGATGATTGACCGGCCGCACTGGTGCCTGCTGACTGACTAAGTTCCGCATCAATAATCCGATACGTCTCTTCGCGCAGCCAGGCCACATTTTCCTGGGTCAAACCTGTCGTCGAGATAGGTGGATGAATGACGGCCCGAAGCGGAAACCGGTGCATTCTGACTTTTTCGGTGTCAGGCAGGATTTTGTAATTCGTCAGCAAGGTGATGGGTACTACCGGAACCTGCTGCTGAATCGCCATAATAAATGCGCCATCTTTAAACGGGTGGTGCATTTTAGGCGGCTCTTTTGCCCGGATGCCTCCCTCGGGAAAAATCATGATGCTTCGGCCCGAAGCCAGCGTTCGAATCGATTTCGCTAGTGAATAAGCCCGGCTTTTGGCCTGTTCGCGATCCACCTGAACGTGCAGTTTAGCGAACATGTATCCTAACAACGGAACATGTTTGACTTCGCTTTTTCCAATGAAGGCGTAATAGTTTTTGACAATCACACCCATTGCGGCTATGTCGAGGTACGAGAAGTGGTTAGCGCAAAACACGTACACTTGCTTCGGGTCCGGTTTAAACCGCCGTTCGACGTGAATCGAGATGCCGATGCCAGCAAAAAACAGAATACCCCAGATGTAATTAATCGTATGCGCCAGGGGTTTCCATTGATCGCGCTGTAAAAACACAAACTGGATCGGAAACAAGATCAGATACAACGCTACGAAATAAACAGCGCACCAAATCGTATACAGAAGCCGCATAGGTGGTTGAACCGCACTGGCGAACAGATTCGTATGACTTGCGTGCGCAACGCTGATTTATACCATTTCCGTCAGCCAGGCACGCAAGTCATACGGATTCCTACTTTAAAATTAGTGTTTGAAGTGTCTGACGCCGGTTGTAACCATCGCCAGACCGTGCGCGTTGCAGTAATCAATCGAGTCCTGGTCGCGAACCGAACCACCCGGCTGAACCACCGCCGTGATCCCCGCCTGACCGGCAATTTCAACGCAGTCGGGGAAGGGGAAGAACGCATCGGAAGCCATCACCGCGCCGTGCAGATCGAACCCAAACGAACCCGCCTTTTCAATAGCCTGCCGCAGCGCGTCTACGCGCGAGGTTTGACCGACGCCACTAGCCAGCAACTGGTTTTTATTCGACAGTACAATTGTGTTCGACTTCGTATGCTTGCACACTTTCAGGGCAAACTCAAGCGCTTGCAGTTCGTCCGCCGTTGGTGCTTTTTGGCTAACTACCTTAAAGTCGTCTGCCGTTTCGGTCTGATTGTCTTTGTCCTGTTCCAGAACACCATTCAGGATCGTTTTGAACATGACTGTTGGTAGGGCAACCGACTTGCGTTTCAGGAGAATCCGGTTCTTTTTCGATTTCAGCAGCTCTAACGCTTCGGGCGCGAAGTCGGGCGCGATCAGAATTTCCATGAACAGTTTGTTCAGCTCTTCCGCCGTTGCCCGGTCGACCGTCGTGTTGGTGATGATTACACCGCCAAACGCCGATACCGGATCGCAGGAGAGCGCTCTGAGGTAAGCGTCCTGAGCCGTTTCCGCAGTAGCAATACCACAGGCGTTGGTGTGTTTGATAATCGCGAACGTACTACCTTCCGATGCTGCAAACTCGTCAATCAGTCCGACGCAGGCATCTACGTCCACGAGGTTGTTGTACGAAAGCTCTTTGCCGTGCAGCTTGTCGAACATCGCGTCCAGATCACCGTAGAACGTCGCTTGCTGGTGCGGGTTCTCGCCGTAACGCAGGTGGTTGGCCGGTAGGTTTTTGAAGTCGTTGATGTCGGCGGCTGACGAAGCTTTTTGCGTTGATTCCTGATCGTCTTTGGCGAAGTAAGCCTGAATAGCAGTGTCGTAGTGCGACGTTACGGCAAACGCTTCTTTGGCGTAGAAACGACGGTCGCTCAGGTCGGTTGCTCCGTTTTTCTCCGTCAGCAGTTGAACCACGTTGGCGTACTGATTCCGCGACGAGACGATCAGCACATCGTTATGATTTTTAGCAGCCGCCCGGATCAGCGAAATACCACCAATGTCTATTTTTTCAATAATGTCCTCATCCGACGCGCCCGACGCTACCGTTTCTTCGAACGGATACAGGTCTACAACGGCCAGGTCGATGGGCGGAATCCGGTGCCGCTCCGCCTGGGCAAGATCTTCGGGCAATTCCCGACGGTAAAGAATCCCCCCCATAACGGCTGGGTGAAGCGTTTTAACGCGACCGCCGAAAATAGACGGGTATCCGGTTAGATCTTCAACGGCGGTAACAGGAATACCGAGTTGTTCGATGAATGCCTGAGTGCCTCCGGTTGAGTACAGCCGCACGTTGTGTTCGTGCAGAAGCCGTACGAGTGGTTCGAGACCATCTTTGTAATAAACGGAGATCAGTGCAGAGGAGATTTTAAGAGACATGCTGTCGGGTGAAACAGCGCTAGTGCTGCTTCTGAAATTTAGTGATCAACACAGGCCAATCAACAACGAAGCCAACCCCGGACGTTTGTGGCCCGGTATTCGTGGTGCGGCCTGAAGCACAAAGATAACCAAACGTCTTAACTTTGTCTGCCCAAGCACGAAAGCCTGAACTTGCCGCTGGGCACTATCAATGAGTACATTCAAAAAATTAGCCAGCGATACGGCGCTGTACGGGGTTAGTACCATCCTGGGACGGATGCTCAATTTTGCGCTGGTGCCGTTACAAACCTATGTTTTTACGCAGCCTGGTGAGATGGCCTCCAATGTGGAGCTGTACAGCTGGGTTGGTATTTTGCTGGTTGTCTACACGTTCGGTCTGGAGACCGCCTTTTTTCGATTTGCCGCCCGCTCCAACAAGTCGGGTAATCCTGACGACCGGATGAAAGTTTTCAACGAGACACTTAGTATCGTGCTGGTCATTAGTGCACTATTCACCACACTAATTATTCTGCTGACTCCGCAGATTGTGGTTTGGCTGGATTATCCGGGTCAGCAGCTGTCTGTGATCTGGGTCGCGTTTATCGTCGCTATCGATGCCATCATGGCGATTCCGTTTGCGCGGCTGCGGGTCGAGAATCGGGCGCGTCGGTTCGTTCAGGCCAAGATCATCAACATCTTCATCGTCGTTGCACTGAACGTCTTCTTCTTGGTTATTTGCCGAGATATTTATAACGAAAAGTACCTGACATTCCTCAAACCCGCTATTGACCTAATCTATTACCCGAGCATTGGACCTGGTTATATTCTGCTTGCCAACCTGCTGGGAAACGCCACGTATTTCGTGCTATTGCGTGATGCTTTTGCGGGGTTCCACTTCCGACTGAAAAAAGAAGAGGTTGCCGTTATGCTGGCGTACGCTGCTCCGCTGATGTTGACCAGTCTGGCTGGGCTAGTAAATTCCATGACCGACCGGCTGTTTTTGCAACATCTGCTTCCCGAAGGCTTTTATCCGGGCAAGACGAGCAAGGACGCGCTGGGTATCTATGGAAACTGCCTGAAACTGTCGGTATTTATGGCGCTGGTTATTCAGTCGTTTAAGTTTGCCGCCGATCCGTTCTTTTTCTCGCGAGCCGAAGATAAAAACTCGCCGAAGCTGTTGGCCGACGTTACCAAGTGGTTCGTGATTGTCTGCGTGCTGATCTGGGTGGGGGTGAGTCTGAACCTGGACATTGTGGGCTTTATGGTTTCGGAAAAATACCGCTCCGGTCTGTCGATTGTGCCATTCCTGCTGCTGGCTAACCTTTTTCTGGGTGTGTACTACAACATATCCTTCTGGTTCAAGCTTAGCGATAAAACCAAGTTCGGAACATTGATTACTGTTATTGGGGCTGGGATCACCATCGCTGGCAACATCATTTTGATACCTATAATGGGCTACATGGGTTGCGCCTTGGCCTTTCTTATTTCCAGCTTTGCGATGATGGTGATTTGCTACGTGCTGGGCGAAAAGTATTATCCCGTACCTTATCATGTGCAGTCGGCGGTGGGTTACGTGCTGGCAGGAGGGCTGCTGATTTACGCGTCCCAGTACGTTAAGATTTCGGACTTATGGCTTTCTGTGCCCTACCACCTGGCGCTGTTTGGCTTGTTTTTCGCAGCTATTCTGGTCGTTGAGCGGGAAACGTTTACACCCGTTCTAGCCCGACTCCGCCGGAAGAAGAGCAAAAATATATCCGTTCCTGAAGACCCGTCAGACGAACCGCTGATTCAAAAAGAATAATTACCTGTATATGATGAACCCCTGTGGTGTTAGGTATTCGTACCTGACACCACAGGGGTTCATCATATACAGAGCCTCTTTAACGATTATCGTCTGGTCGTATATTCTCGTTGACGATACGAGCCGTCCGGCTGCGAACGGCTGACGCAATAAAGAAACCGACCGGTTTCCGTCCACTCGGATTGGTATTGGTAATGTTCGTTGGAACGTTAGCGGGTGGTGTTGCAAACAGTCCTCCGTTTGTAATTTGCGTTCGAAGCGCATCCCAGAAATTATAGGCTTCCAGTGATAACGACTGTACTTCTACCTTGACTTCCTCGTTGAGCGCATACAGGCTATCAGGATTGACCGACCGGCGAATGGGCTGGATAAATAATAAACCGTCGGTGTCGGCGCTTCCTCGAAAAGCCGCGTCCTGAACAATAATAATATCACGGGCTCTGGCCTGCAATGTACCATTCCGGTAATAGCGAATCCGGTAGTAGTCAACGGCGCCGGGAAGGTCGCGGGTGTAAAATTCGGCCCGGTAGCCTTCTACCTTGGAAAGCGGATTGATTTTGGTTTTTGCAAATACCAGCGAGTCAACGATGGGAACCCGATTGATAGCAGAACTCGCCCGGTAGGTTTCTCCACCCAGATTAATTGTAAGCTGATAAGTGCGGCCAACGTGTCCGAGGGTATCCGTCGTAGAAGCGGGTTGCCAGACGTAATAACCATCGTTGTTTTCGTCCGTAAAAGCATAGGACTTACCGACATTATCCGTTACGGTTACGGTTGCGCTTAGCGCGGCTGAGGGTGTACCGCTGTTAAAATAAGGTGCTGTTTGGGTCAGATGGATCGTTTGCGGACCCGGCTGGTCAGTAAGAATAGCATCGACCGACAGTTGCGTTGGACCAGTATCTAACTTGGCATCAATGACAGTCTCGCATCCTGACAAGCTACCCAGAACCAGCAGGCAAAGGACCAATGGATATAAAAACGAAAGTCGTTTCATGGACTAAAATGGCTAGTGAGGTGTGTTCAAACGGGCGCGATGTACAACAGCCTCGTGAATTCGTTAGAATTTGAAGTTGTAGGTCACCGACGGAATAAGCGTTGCGAAAACTGAATACTTGATCGCTTCCGTTACGCGGGGATTGTCTTCGTTTGGCTGGAAAAAGACCGAGAACGGATTCTTACGGGCGTAGACGTTATAGACGGAGAAAACCCAGTTGTCTTCTTTCCGCTTACCGGGACGTTTCCGGCCTTGTAACGTGGCCGCCAGGTCGAGCCGGTGGTACGCCGGAATCCGGTAGTTGTTGCGTCCGTTTATGACTTGCCCTACGTAGCCCTGAAATTCAAATCGGTTGGTTGGGAATGTGGCGGGGGTACCGCTGGCTAAGGTAAACGTCGCCGAAAAATTCCAGCGTTTTGCTCGTGGCGGATCGAAGAGCAGCACCGATGTCAGGGTATGCCGTTTGTCGAAGCGCGTCGCGTACCAGTCACCGTTGTTGATACCGGCGACCTGACGTTCCGTTTTAGCCAGGGTGTAGCTAATCCAGCCGTTTACTACGCCCGTGTTGCGCTTCACGTAAAATTCTGCTCCATAAGCCCGACCCCGACCACTTAACAGTTCGCCTTCCAGGTACTTGTTTAAGATCAGGTTAGCGCCGTCGATGTAATCGATTTGATTTTGCAGCCATTTGTAGTACACTTCAACGGAGGCTTCAAACTCCTGACCCGATCGGCCAAAGTTTTTAAAGTAACCACCCGCTATCTGGTCGGCAATCTGCGGACGGATATTATTTGTGGAGGGCGTCCAGATGTCCAGCGGTGTTGACGCTGTGGTGTTTGAAATCAGGTGAATATACTGCGCCAGCCGGTTGTAACTCAGCTTGACCGAGCTATTGTCTCCCAGTTCGTACTTAGCTGCAAAACGCGGTTCCCAGTTGCCGTAGGTCTGAATCGTTTTGCCGCCCCGGTAGTCAAGCGTCGTCAGCACGTTCCGTCGTTGGCCGACGGGCACATCCGTCTGAAAAATGTACGCCTGACCTGGTCCGATGTAGTTGAACAACGAGTAACGAAGTCCGTACTGAAGCTGTAATTTGCCCGTAAGCTGCTGCTCGTTGCCAATGTATAGCGCGTTTTCTAAGCCGTATTTGCTTTCCAGCCCAAACGTGCGAATGGAGCCAGAACTGGCGGCTGTAGCCGTTCCAGGTTGAAAGTCGTGCAAAATAGACTGGCCACCGAACGTGATGGTGCTTTTACCGAGAAACAATGAGAAATCGGGTTTGATACTATAATCGACGATACGCGAGCCAGTGCGGAAAAAGTCGTTTTGCCGCTTACGCTTCAGGTCGGAGTCGAGCGAATAATCATAGTTGCTGTAATAGGCCGTGGTATTCAAAAACAAGCGGTCGCTGAACACGTGGTTCCAACGGGCTGAAAGGGTAGTACTGCCCCAGTTAAAGCCGAAATCGGAGCCGAACACATCACGACCCAAGTAACCCGACAAATACACAATGTTCTTGTCGTTGATGCGGTAGTTGCCTTTGGCCGTCAGGTCGTAGAAGTAAAATTTAGCACCACGGAGATCACTGTTGAGGAATGGCTGCGCCAGAATATCCGCGTAGGAGCGTCGACCCGCTATAATAAACGAACCTTTGCCTTTGAAAAGCGGTCGTTCGTATGACAACCGGCTAAAAATAAGGCCGATACCGCCGTTTAGTTCTGGCTTTTTGGCGTTGCCTTCTTTCAGTCGTACGTCGAGAATTGACGCGATCCGACCGCCGTAGTTGGCCGGAATTCCGCCCTTAATCAGCTTCACATCTTTAACGGCGTCGGGATTGAAAACGGAAAAGAAACCAAATAAGTGAGACGAGTTGTAGACGGGCGCTTCGTCTAGGAGTACCAGGTTCTGATCGATACTACCCCCGCGTACATTGAAACCTGTAGCGCCTTCGCCCACCGTTGAAACACCTGGTAAAAGCTGAATGCTGCGCACAACGTCAACTTCGCCGAGCAGCGCCGGAATACGCTTCAGTGTTTTGACCTCAATCTGATTAACGCTCATGGCGATACTCTTTACGTTATCGTCTTCACGTTTGGTCGAAACAACAACTTCCTGTAGTTGTTTGCCTTCTTCGCTTAGTTCAAGATCAAGCCGAAGGTTGCGGTCGGTTAGTGTTACCGATTTATTTTGTTTCTCGTAGCCTACGTAAGAGATAATCAGGTTGTAGTTGCCGGGAGGGACGGTTACGGCGTAGAACCCATAGTTGTTGGTTACAGCTCCGGTACCCGTTTCTTTCACGTAAACGGACACGCCAATCAAGCCTTCACCGTTCGACGCGTCTTTAATATAGCCGCTTACTGTCAATTGGGCAGGTGCGGCTTTCCCAACACCCATTGTGTTCTGATCGGTCTGTGCCCGTACCGTACTGATCGGTATAAGAAACAGGCATAAGAGCCGGATAAGTACCTTGTTTTTCATTCGGTTGTTTGTAAATTACAAGCTAGAGGTTTTGTTCAAACTGCTTTTGCCTATAGAGTCGTAAAAGTAGACAAGTGATTGGCTGTCTTTACGAAAAATTAGATGAAACAGCGAATTTCGATTGTGAATGGCGTGGTTTATTGTACTTAAACAGTAAAACTGCCTGGGTGTGGGCTAAATTGTGTGTTATTGGTATCCGCTTTTTTGTACATATAGTGATGACTTCGTTACGCATTCTCTTTTTTATTCTACTGGCGCTTCCCCAAACGGGCCTAGCTCAATCCTTGCTATGGGAAGTCTCCGGCAACGGGCTCAAGCAGCCTTCCTACCTGTTCGGAACCTACCACATTCTTAAAGACAGTTATCTCGACAAAGCCCCTACGGTCCGAACAGCTTTCGATGCGGCCCAGGGAGTCGTCGTTGAAACAACGGTCGATTCATCGGCCATGCTCAACATGGCGATGCGCGCCCTGATGCCAGGCAATAGCTTGAAGAAACTACTGTCTGAACCGGATTACCAGTTAGTTGCTACGGAGTTCAAGCAGGTGACAGGCTATGACCTGGCTATGTTCAACATGATGAAGCCGATTATGACGGCAACGACATTAAGCCTTGGCTATGCCGAAAAAGAGGTTGATACGCTCCGTAAGTTTACCGGACAGCCGCTTGATTTATACTTTGCGGTCGAAGCGAAAAAGAAAGGAAAAGCCGTTACTCCGCTCGAAACGATGGAGCAGCAAATGGCTTTTTTGTTCGACCACGATCCGGTGGAAAAGCAAGCTGCGGATCTGGTTAAACTGGTGAAGGAGAAAAAAGACACAAAAGGTCAGAGCCAGCACCTCACCGACCTCTACTTAGCGGGTGACCTGGAAGGAATGTGGAAACTGGGGCAGCAACACGAAGAAAAATACGGTGATCTGTCGTATCTCGTCAAAGAGCGAAACCAAACCTGGATGGGAAAATTACCGACGATCATGGCTGTTCGACCCACGTTTGTAGCGGTTGGTGCGCTTCATTTGCCCGGTCCGGAAGGCTTGATTGCCTTGTTGCGCAAAGCGGGCTATGAGGTGAAGGCCAAGTGAAACTTTGACATAAAGCTGGGTAAGCGGGGCCGCCCGTGCGGTTCTCAAACGAGTATTGTCCGGAACATTGGCTTTGCTCTAATTCGATATGCTTCTATGGTGGTGTCGGCGGGGCCGCCCGTGCGGTACTCAAAACCGACACCACGTAAAACAAAGAGGGGTCAGGTTTGAGAACCTGACCCCTCTTTGTTTTACAGCTTTTCCCGCAGGTAGTCGGCGGTGTAATTTCCTTCCGTCAGCTTCACCATTTCTTCGGGTGTACCCGTAAATGTGATGTAGCCACCCGTTTCACCGCCTTCGGGACCGATATCGATGATATGGTCGGCGCTCTTGATCACCTCCATGTTATGCTCGATAATAATCACTGAGTCACCCTGATCAACGAGGGCGTTGATAGCCGACAGTAGTTTTCGAATATCGTGGAAATGCAATCCGGTCGTTGGTTCATCGAAGATGAACAGCGTGCCCCCTTTGTTTGGATTGCCTTTGCCGAGGAACGATGCCAGCTTGACGCGCTGTGCTTCGCCACCCGAAAGCGTATTCGCCGATTGTCCAAGTCCGATATACCCTAAGCCAACCTCTTGCAAAGGCCGCAGTTTGTCCGCCATTTTGGTATCAACTTTCTTGAAAAAGTCGATGGCTTCATCAACGGTCATATCCAAAATGTCCGAGATGTTTTTGTCGTGCAACGTCACTTCCAGCACTTCCTGCTTGAACCGCTTGCCATCACAGCCTTCACATTTGAGATAAATGTCGGCCATGAACTGCATCTCAATCTTCACTTCGCCTTCGCCCTGGCACACTTCGCAGCGTCCACCGTCAACGTTGAAAGAAAATTGACTTGGCTTATAGCCGCGTGATTTGGACACCGGCTGATCGGCCATGACCTGACGCAGATAGTCGTAGGCTTTGATGTACGTAACCGGATTCGACCGGCTTGATTTACCGATTGGATTCTGATCGATCATTTCAATCGCCGAAACCCGGTCCAGTGAGCCGCCAAGGCTGTCGTATTTGCCCGCTTCTTCGGCAGTTTCACCTTTCTCCCGCATCAAAGCAGGATAGAGCACCTTGCGAATCAGTGTACTCTTGCCAGAACCCGACACACCCGTTACGACTGTCAAGGTATTGAGCGGAAAACGCACGTCTACATCTTTGAGGTTGTTTTCGCGAGCCCCTTTCAACTCGATAAAATTTGTCGATTTGCGTCGGAAGGCAGGCACTTCAACCGTTTCGCGGCCCGTCAGGAAGTCGAGCGTGTGCGATTGCATTGCACCTTCCTCGGCTTCTTGACGTTGCTCTGTTCCCTGGGTCATGCTTTGCTCAATCTCCTCCCATGTACCCTGGAAGACCAGATGACCGCCAAGCGAACCCGCATCAGGGCCAATATCGACTAACTGATCAGCGGCCCGCATTACTTCTTCCTCGTGTTCAACGACAATAACCGTATTACCCATGTCGCGTAACGATTCGAGCACACTAACCAGGCGTTTTGTATCACGTGGGTGCAGGCCGATGCTGGGTTCGTCCAAGATATACATCGAGCCAACCAGTGCTGAACCGAGTGAAGTTGCCAGCTTAATGCGCTGGTATTCACCGCCAGACAACGTATTCGTCAATCGGTTAAGAGTCAAATACCCCAGGCCGACCCGCTCCATGTAATCCAGGCGATTACGAATTTCGGTCAGGATACGGCTAGCAACCTGCTGCTGGTGCGAAGGTAAATCAATCGTACGGAAGAACGTGGTTGCTTCGGTAAGGGGCATCAGGACCAGGTCCGTAATTGACTTACCGGCAATCTTTACGTAACCCGCGTCTTTGCGTAAGCGCGAACCCCGGCATTCTGGACAGGTCGTTTTACCCCGGTAACGCGACAGCATGACCCGGTATTGCACCTTGAACGTCTGGCTTTCCACGTAGCTGAAAAAAGCGTTCAACCCATCGAAGTACTTGTTGCCCGTCCAGAGAAGTTCCTGTTCAGCGGGGGAGAGGTCTTTATAAGGTCGGTGGATGGGAAAATCGAAGCGGATGCCGTTTTTAAGCAAAGGCTTCAAAAACTCCGCATTCATTTTCTCGCTACGCCAGGGTGCAATCGCCCCCTCAAAAACCGAAAGATTCTTATCAGGAATAACCAGATCCGGGTCGATACCCAGTACCTTACCGAAGCCATCGCACCGGCGGCAGGCACCGTACGGATTATTAAACGTGAACAGGTTGACGCTCGGCTCTTCAAAGACAATCCCGTCCAGTTCGAACTTATCGGAGAAAACCCGCGATTCTTCGGTTGCCCCAGATCTTCCTACGACCGCTACCCGGCAGGTGCCTTCGCCTTCGTTAAAGGCTGTCTGAACCGAATCCGAAAAACGGTATTGATTGTCTTCGTCCGGGTTCCCGTTGTCGTCGAAGATAACAGTACCACGGTCGATAAGTATTTCGAGTGATGAGTAGGCGAGGTCAATCGTGTCTTCTTTGCCTTCGCCCAAAACGTCCTCAATCTGAAGAACCTGCTGACCAGCGGGGCCACCATCAGCCACAATCCGGGTGTAGCCTTTCTGAAGCAGAATAGGCAGCTCGTTGGCTAACGTTCTGTCGTCGCGGATGCGGAGCGGGGCCAGAATCATAACCCGTTGCCCAGCCGCAAAACTGTGAATAAAATTAACAACGTCCGTAACCGTGTCTTTGCGCACCTCATGGCCCGAAACCGGCGAGTACGTCACGCCCGCCCGCGCAAAGAGCAGCTTGAGATAATCATAAATTTCGGTAGACGTTCCAACGGTTGAGCGGGGGTTGCGGGTCGATACTTTCTGTTCGATGGCAATCGCCGGTGAAACACCCTTGATGTATTCAACTTCGGGCTTTTCCATCCGGCCCAGAAACTGCCGGGCGTAGCTGCTCAGGCTTTCGACGTACATGCGTTGCCCTTCGGCAAACAGTGTATCAAATGCCAACGATGATTTTCCTGAGCCCGACAGCCCAGTCAAAACAACTAATTTATTGCGGGGAATAGCAACGTCAATTCCTTTCAGATTATGTACTTTCGCCCCTTTAATGATAATAAACTGTTTGGGGTCGAGGTAGTCAACCGACTGTGCTGATTCGGTTTTCGTGCTTTGAGTCATTCTAAGTCTGTAGGGTAAACTCTATCTAAATTTTAACGGTTTATTCGTCGATATGGTTTCTCTTGGCGAATATTCTTAGCGGCTTGAGACGGTGAAGAATAGACATTTAGGCGTAACTGCAACAGCACGTCCATTCGTGTCGTAATGGGTATCGAGAACAATGGATTTTGCCAGTGAAGATATTATCCGATTGGTCGTTCCGCTGCTTATGGGCGGTGCGATTGGTGCGGAGCGCGAGTATCACGGCAAATCAGCTGGTTTTCGAACCATGATTATGATCTGTGTGGGTTCGGCCTTGTTTACCCTCGTGTCAGGGCGTCTTGGCAATGGCTCCAATGATCGGGTTGCCGCTAACATTGTTAACGGAATAGGCTTCCTCGGAGCGGGTATTATTTTTCGGGAAGATAATCGGGTAAAGGGGCTAACCACAGCCGCGACGGTATGGTCGGTAGCGGGTTTGGGAATGAGTGTCGGCAGCGGGAATTATGATATCGCCCTCATTGGCTTTGTGCTTGTGCTAAGTTCCTTACTTTTTCTGGGCAATCTGACAGACCAAATTCAGAAAATAAATCAAACGCGTGAGTACCGCCTTGTGGCGGAGTTTCCAAACCGGACGCTGGAAGATTACGAGGCTTTTTTTAAGCAATACAATCTGGTACCAACACGAGGACAACGGCAACGCATCGGGACTAAGATTACAGGCCGCTGGCGAGTGCGAGGCCGGGCTACTAACCACGAAAAATGCATTAAACATTTGTTAAACGACCCTGACATAAAAGAATTTACGTTCTGATTTCGTTACATTCGGGAAGCTGGGTGACAAGACGCTGATAAATAAAATAAGCATGTTTAAGCGTTTACCAGCCAGCTTTCTTTTACCACAATCCATCATGAATCATATTCAAAGAGTACTGTTTGTTATAGCTTTATTGAGCAGCAGCGTTGCATTTGCACAACTCACCGAAGATCCGGAAGATCGTCGGGATCAAGGTAAAGACCCACTAAAAACACAGACGGTGGACGGTCAGCCTCTTCCTTTTGCGCAGCGGTTGCGCTTTGGGGGTGGCATCAACGGTTTCCGCTTTGGTAATCCGTTCAGCATTGGTGTTTCGCCCGTTATTGCTTATCAGGCCACCGAACATCTGATCGTCGGAATCGGGGGAACTTACAATTACACGCGCTATAAGCCTTATTTTAACGGATTCAATAACGTTGGTGGACAGACTTACAACCAATACGGAGGAAGAGGTTTCCTGATGTATGAATTCATTCCGTCTATTTTGCCTAACCTTTATTTACACGGTGAAATAGAAAATAGTACCGTTCAGCAAAAGGTTGACGGAGTCGCTGGGAGTTATAGCGGGCAAGTAACGGCACCTTTGATTGGCCTTACGTATTCGCAGCCGATCTCTCGTCGATTCGGTGTTAACCTAACCGCGCTTTACAATCTGAACTATGACGCTAACACAGGGTTGTCGCAGTACATTTATGGTAGCCCTTTAGTCATTCGGTTATCTTTCTTCTAAGCGCCTAACATAAACATAGAACAGAAAAGGCATCGCTGTAGAGCGATGCCTTTTCTGTTCTATGAGTTTTAAGTAATCTGCTGCCAGATTGGTAATGCATTGTCGAGGAACCAGTCCATTCAGTCAACCAAGGCTTACTCTTTTTCGACCGTAATTTTTTGGGTGGTAGCATCAATCTATGGTGTTAGGAGCTTGTTCTAAATGGTGAATCAGGTGTTATATAACTTAAGTATTTTTAAATTATCTAAATCCATTATAAGCTAAAAAAGATCGTAGATACATTACGGAATAGGTCTAAGTCGCATCTGATTTCTTAAACAAAGGCAGGAGATTCTTACTTCTTATCTAAACGGCTTGGTGTCTATAGCAAATAATCGATTTGTTAACTACCAGGTCTAATTACCTTAATTACATAATGATAGGAAGCGTATGAATACGATACGTGTACTGGCATCAGGATTACGATTTCCCGAAGGCCCGGTGTTTGACCATACCGGACACCTTTGGTGTACAGAGCAAGAGGGCGAAGGTTTACTTTGCTGGAGTTCAGATGGGGCAACGAGACGAATCAAAACGGGAGGGAAGCCAAGTGGAGCAGTCGCACGTGGCAACTACATCTGGTTTTGCGACTCGGGACAGCAGGCCATCCGACGCATGGCGATTGAGACAAAAGCAGTAGAGACTGTAATCGACCGAATTGGCGCTGATCCATTGCATTGGCCAAATGATTTGCATTTCGATCAGCAGGGGAATCTACTATTTAGCTGCCCCGGTGATCCCGAAGCCGATGAACCTGGCTACGTTGCGGTTTATACACCCAAAGGAGCCGTTGAAATCATCGCCGAGGGGCTGGACTATCCCAATGGGTTGGCCTTATTGCCTGACAATCAGACGTTACTTATTGGCGAAACCCATCAGCAGCGTATCTGGCAGGGTTACTGGGATGCCGATAGCTTGAGTTGGGAAAATATAAGCGTTCTGACCAATGTCATTGAAGCGCCGATGGGACATGACATACCCGGACCAGACGGAATAAAAGTAGGGCCGGACGGAGACATCTATGTAGCCATTTATGGGAGTGGCATTATTAGGGTGTTCTCGCCCAACGGTGTTTTTCAGAAAGACATTAAACTGCCAGGGCAGAACCCGTCAAACTGCGCTTTCGATCCCTCGGGCGAATTAGGGCTGGTCGTTACTGAAACCGAACGGGGTGAACTGCTGAGTATTAGCTTATAAGACTGAAAAAGCGGGGGCCTAAATCGTGCAACACGATTTAGGCCCCCGCTTTTTGGAAACGTAATGATTTATTTCAGTTCGGCTATTACCGTTACTCCGCCTTTGGTTCTATCGCCGATCTTCACGTTGACTTCTGCATCGAGCGGTAGGAACACATCAATCCGGGAGCCGAATTTAATAAAGCCCATTTCCTGACCCTGTTCTACTGGCTGCCCTTCTTTTACATACCAGATAATGCGTCGGGCAACCGCACCGGCGATCTGCCGGAAAAGTACTTCAACACCGTTTTTCGCCTGGATTACTACCGTTGTTCGCTCATTCTCGGTACTGGACTTAGGATGCCACGCTACCAAGTATTTGCCAGGATAATACTTGAAATAACGAACAATACCCGTAACCGGATTTCGGTTGACATGCACGTTGAGCGGTGACATGAAAATCGAAATTTGCCGCCGGCGGCCTTTGAAGTATTCGTCTTCGTCGGTTTCTTCGATGACGACAACCGTACCGTCTGCCGGAGCAATTACCTGCGCTTCGTGAATGGTCAGTGGCCGGTTTGGCACGCGGAAAAACTGAACAATCAGCCCGAACAAGATTAGACTGGCTATTGCTAGTAGTATGATAGCCGTCGAATTGTCGGAAAACAGGTAGTAATAAGCCAGTAGGTTCAGGGCTAGTAAAACTAACCCTGTTGTAATCATGATGGTGAAACCTTCGCGGTGTAAGCGCATAAAAAGAATAGGATGTATACGATATGATGTATTGCTGATGCGTCAGATATGAGCAAAATTATGCATCATACCGTACACATCATACCTTTTTACGAAAATCAATAGCCTCCGCGGAATTTGTAGGTACTTGATACTTTGTCAATAGCGACAATATAAGCGGCCAAACGAAGCGGAACCTGATACCGTTGTGACGTCTCGAATACCCGGTCGAAGGCATCTTTCATAACCCGGTCGGCCCGGCGGTTGACCCGGTCGAGCGTCCATTTATAACCGATCCGGTTCTGAACCCATTCAAAATAAGAAACCGTAACGCCACCGGCATTAGCCAGAATATCAGGCACAACCAGAATACCTTTGCTGTTTATAATCTCATCAGCGGAGGCAGAAGTTGGGCCGTTCGCTCCCTCAACGATCATACGGGCTTGTATGGATGCTGCGTTGTCGTCCGTAATCACATCTTCTTTGGCCGCAGGGACAAGCACGTCAACCGCTAACGAGAGTAGCTCTTCGTTCGATATCTTCTCGGCACCTGTAAAGCCTTCTAATGTACCTTTATTGGCATTCCGGTAAGTGACGGCTGCGGTAATGTCGATGCCGGACGCGTTGTAGTAGCCACCCGATATATCACTGACAGCGACAACCGTAACACCCCGCTCATGGAGTAGTTCGGCAGCAAAGGACCCGACATTACCAAATCCTTGTACAGCGGCTGTAGAACGGTATGGGTTGATCCGTAATTTGTCCATTGCCGCCAACGCTGCTACCGTAACCCCACGTCCAGTCGCTTCAGTGCGGCCAAGGGAGCCACCCAGTACCAAAGGCTTACCCGTCACCACATTGTTGACCGTCATACCTTTAGCCTTCGAGTATTCATCGACGATCCAAGCCATTTCGCGCGGGCCTGTTCCCATATCAGGAGCCGGGATATCGCGGTCTGGACCAATAACGTCGAGCATAGCAACGGTGTACTGACGAATCAATCGCTCAATTTCACCCGCCGACATCTCACGAGGGTTGCAGGCGATTCCACCTTTTGCTCCCCCATAAGGGATATCCACTACGGCGCATTTCCAGGTCATCCAGGCAGCCAGCGCCCGAACTTCATCCAGATTGACCGCTGGATCAAGGCGAATACCGCCTTTGGCAGGTCCCAGAATGTTTGAGTGAATAACGCGGTAACCTTCAAAAACTTTAATAGCCCCGTTGTCCATTGTAACGGGGAGTCCCACGATAACCTGTCTGGCCGGTACTTTCAAGATATCGTACATTTCGTCCGAAATGCCCAGTAAACGAGCAGCCGCGTCGAATCGCGACATCATGGACTCAAGGGGATTTTCCTTATCTTTTATTGGGGCTGGTTCAATGTATGCCATAGCCATAATGTTACTTCACTTTTTAAAACTATTTTATCGATGAAGTGTGTCACAAAACTAATTAAAAGCAATGTATTGTTATGAAAAGTATATTTTTTCTACGATTAGTATAAAATAAAATTCCTAAGAATCGTCTATATACGACCGTTAGACCGAAATTGTAATAAACTGATACCGACGGTTTCAAAAGAAAAATCGGTTATAGCGGCAAATTGCAATTCAATAAAATTCTATAGGACCACTATTCTTATTGATAGATTCGTTGAAAATCAGGGTAAAAAGCGTTAATTTTGGGGAAAGATACATCCATACAGCTAGTAACTATGGTTCAGGAGGAAAAGAAGCGCTACTCGGAAGAAGACCTGAAAGAGTTCGAAGAACTGATCGGTCAGAAACTTGAAGCGACCCGTAGTGAGTTGAATTATATCAAGGAAACGCTAAGCAAGCGCAACGATAGTGGTACCGATAATACATCAGGCAATTCTAAATTGCTCGAAGATGGCGCTGATACCAGTGAACGTGAGAATCTTAGCCAATTGGCCGCTCGGTTGCAAAAGTTCACGCAGCAGTTAGATGCAGCAATGGTACGGATCAAGAACGGAACCTATGGGATTTGTAAGGACACCGGAAAGCTGATCCCTAAAGAGCGTCTGCGGGCGGTTCCTCATACGCAACAAACGATCGAAGCTAAATTGCGGCAATCAAATTAGTACGCGCTGCTGTCGCGGCTAAACATAACTGTCATCAGGAACGGTGCACAGCCTAACTCGCTGACGCCTGTATATAAACTTTAAGAAGGTCTGGTAGCTAGTCTATCAGACCTTTTTTTGTGGTTAACATTCGTTAAGTGAATCGCGTCGAGCGCTAAATCAGCGTTCACTCGGCTCATAAAAATCGGTCTCTCTGAACCTATGGCCAGCTGTAATGAACGCCCGGCGACTAAGCCAGAAAGGTTCAGAACAGGGTATACACGAAAGGATATACCATTAAAGCGCTGAAAATGGATAAATTCTAAACAAAATGAGCCGTTTTTGGTAAATAACGCAGAGCAAAGTTAAACACATACAATCATGCTGGAACGCTTGGAAGAAGTTCGAGAAAATATCTTCCGCTATCTGGAGGCTCGTATCGAGTTATTCACACTCGAAACAAGAGGCAAAGTGGAGGAAGGAGTTGTCGTCGGTATTCACGGTATTGGCTTGGCGCTTCTTGGCACCATGACAGTTATATTCTTATTCAGTCTGCTGGCCGCGTATTTAAACGAAGTAACGGACAGCCGGTATCTCGGTTTTTTGATCGTAGCCGGATTTTTTCTGCTTTTGACGATAATTTGGGGTGCAGCAAGTGGTTTTGTAAAATCAAAAATCAGGGTGGCTGCCTACAGTGCTATTAAGAAAAGCCAGGAGAAAAAGGCCGAAGAAAAAACGGAAGCTGTCAGCGAACTGATGGAAAAAACACGCGCTAGTTTAGATCAAACCAACCGTTATGCCCAGTAGGGGCTTTTCAATAGGCGATTAATTGTAAACTACACATACCAAGTCGAGGAAAGAAAATTATGGAAGACCCAAAAGTACCTTTTGCCGATACTACGGCTCGTCGGGCTCAATTGATGGCTGCTACTGAGCGGTTTAAATCGTCCATTACAGATAGCGTAGATTCGATTAAAGACGACGCTTCTGAAATCGGGAAAACAGCCGCGTTTGTAGCAGGTGTTGGTTTAGCCGTATATTTGGTCGTAAATGCTATTCTGCCAAAGTCTGATGAGTACCGATACGCTGAAAAGTATGGTGAACCAGAAGATCGTGATTTTTCGTACGAAGAGTATGACGAAGATGAACCATCGAATGCGCATCCTACTCAAAGAGCAATAAAGCAGCAAGCAAAAAAGACACAAAAATCAGCTGCCGCAAGTGGTTTGATCGGGGGTTTAATTACCACTGTTCTGACAAATATTGCTCGCGAGCAGCTAACCGGCTTTTTAGCTCGTATCCGTCAGAATAATGCGATCAATCCAACCGCAGACCCCAGGACCGGAGGACAATACCACGCCAAGGCAACTACTGAGCCTGCGCAATACACTACGCAACTATAAATCAGCTGGTCGAAAATCACTGGCCGTCTTGCTTGATCCCGACAAGATCAAGCAAGATGAGCTTTCAGCACTAGTAACTCGCGCCGACCAATTCGCTGTTGACTTCTTTCTCGTCGGTGGTAGTTTAGTTACGGAATACATCCACAAGGAAGTTATTGCTACCATTCGCCAGCACACCGACATACCCGTGATTTTGTTTCCGGGTAATCCGTTACACATCGAACCGTCGGCCGATGCTATTCTTCTGCTTTCACTTATTTCCGGTCGGAACCCCGAGTTTTTAATAGGACAGCATGTTATTGCTGCACCCCTTCTCAAACGAAGTGGTTTAGAGATACTGTCGACTGGTTACATGCTGGTTGATAGTGGAACTCAGACTACCGTTTCGTATATTAGTGGCACCACTCCCTTGCCGCACGACAAGCCCGATGTAGCGGCCTGCACGGCCCTGGCGGGCGAAATGCTTGGTCTACAGATCATGTATTTAGACGCGGGAAGTGGAGCACGCTGGCCAGTACCGCCTGCGATGATTGCTGCTGTTCAAGCCGTAGTCGATTGCCCCGTTTTAGTTGGGGGAGGAATCAACTCGGGCGAAAAAGCATACAACGCGTTGAAAGCAGGAGCCGATGTTATTGTTGTAGGCAACGGTATTGAGCAGAATCCAGAGCTGCTCCCTGAATTAGCAGCCGTTGTGCGGGAGTTCAATCAATCAGTAGTGCAAGCGTAAACGTATGAAAAACATTGCTTTAATCATTTTGTGCATCTTTGGCACAATTGGTTTATTTACACCAGGTTCTGCCGTTGCACAAGGACGCAATGAACCTGTTTTTACGGTAGCTGAGCAGCAACCGGAGTTTCCGGGAGGAAATACGGCACTAAGTCGCTACCTGGCCGAAAATATTAAGTTTCCTAACTCCTTGTCGCGTAGAAATTACAATACCGGACCGGTTTCAGCCAAGTTTATTATTGGTAAGGACGGAGTCGTGCGTGACGTACGCGTTACATCGAAACCACTCGATAAAAAGACCCAGAAAGGAATGCAGGACTTCATGACAACCATTATCTCGGCCATCGAAAAAATGCCGCGCTGGCAGCCCGGCGAGGTTAATGGGAAGCCAGTCGCCGTTTTTTATACACTGCCGATAGAAGTAAGTATGCAATAAACGAAAAGAGCCAGTCACTACTAACTGGCTCTTTTCGTTTTAGACGTTCATCAGTGATTCCCGGCGACGCATCTTGCCCGCAGGAATACCAAACATCATCTTAAAACGACGGCAGAAGTAAGCGGTATCCTTATACCCAACTTCCGCTCCAATAGCTCGGATGCTCTTTTTGCTCGTACGTAGAAGACCGACGGCTGCTTCCATCCGCTGGTATTCGATATAATCCTGTGGATTAATACCCGTCAGCATTTTGAAGTACTGTCCAACGTAATCTTCCGAAACGTTAGCAACGTTGGCCAACACCTTGTTTGACAGATCGCCACCTAGGTTTTCCTTGATGTAAGCGAAAATATCGATTAAGCGCGGATCTTTAAAATAAGTACTGTTGGTTACCAGCTGTTCGACGAACAGACGGTTCTTAAGGATGTACCGAACAACTTCAATAACGATTTCTTCGGTCTTGATCTTAACGATACGACCCTTACCCGCAAGATCCGTCATGTCCTCGGCCAGAATCTGGTCGATTGTATTCGCCAGGTGATCTTCCCGTTTGATGATGAAAGGCGGTACATCGAGTGAGTTGAAGAAGTTCACCGAGTCGAAAACCTTAGCCTCGAAGGACACATACCCAAACGAATTAGGCAAATGCCCGATCAGTTTTGGATCGTGGTTTCCTTCCCAGTACGATTCCCGGTGCGTCATAAACTCCTCGTTGGAAACCGTTTTAGAACTGGTAGGGTCTCCATAGGTAACCGTCACGTGCTTTCCACCCGGAATAAACAGCATATCGCCTACGTTAACTTTAACGCGTTCTTCGCCGATGGATACCTCGCCATTATATAAGATCAGCAACGTGTTTTCAACATCATAGAAGTTTCTGATGGTGATAGGTTGCAAAATCCGAATGTTACGGGCCTTAATAAACTTCACGCCCAGTGATTCAATTATTTTATTGTAGTCTTCCATAGCTGAAAGGAAAGTGCGCGTGAATGCTACATGCTTTCAAAGTTGCACAAAACTAATAATTTGTACAAAACTAATACAAGTATAAAAGTTTCCAAAAAATAAAAAAATAGTGCGTATTCTTATTGAACACGCACTAGCCCTTTGAAAAAATTCTATTTTATTAGGAATAGAGTTAGCGAATGAGTTCACGCGCTATAACTAGTTTTTGGATTTCGGACGTACCCTCATAAATCTGAGTAATTTTGGCGTCACGCATCAGACGTTCTACGTGGTATTCCTTTACGTAACCGTAGCCACCATGAATCTGTACAGCCTCTGTGGTAGCCCACATGGCAACATCCGAAGCAAATAACTTAGCCATAGCAGCCGCCTGAACGTAATCGCCGTGTTCGTCTTTTATCCGCGCTGCCTTATAAACCAAAAGCCGGGCTGCTTCAATTCTGGTGGCCATTTCGGCTAATTTGAATTGAATAGCTTGGTGGTCAAACAGTTGTTTGCCAAATGATTTTCGTTCCTGTGCGTACTTAAGCGACAGTTCGTAAGCACCAGCCGCAATACCCAGTGCCTGGGCAGCTATACCAATGCGTCCACCGTTCAGGGTCGACATGGCGAATTTAAAGCCAAATCCGTCTTCGCCAATTCTATTTTTTTTAGGTATTTTAACGTCAGTAAACAACAAAGAATGGGTGTCGGAAGCGCGAATCCCCATCTTGTCTTCCTTCTTTCCTACGACGAAACCAGGTGTTCCTTTTTCGGCAATCAGACAGTTGATACCGCGGTGTTTTTTTTCGCGATCCGTCTGCGCAATGACCAGACAAACACTGGAGGAGTTACCGTTTGTGATCCAGTTTTTTGTACCGTTTACTAAATAATAATCTCCTTTGTCTTCCGCCGTCGTGGTTTGTGACGTTGCGTCGGAGCCTGCTTCGGGTTCCGAGAGGCAAAACGCGCCGATGATTTCACCAGCGGCCAGTGGTGTCAAATACGTTTGTTTTTGCTCCTCAGTACCGTACGCTTCAAGGCCGAAACAGACAAGCGAGTTGTTTACCGACATGATCACGGAGGCCGATGCGTCTACTTTGGAAATCTCTTCCATCGCCAGTACGTACGATACCGTGTCCATTCCGCCACCGCCGTATTCGGGCGAAACCATCATGCCGAGGAAGCCCAATTCGCCCATGCGTTTTACTTGCTCTGCTGGAAACCGGGCTTCGTTATCGCGCTCGATAATGCCAGGCAGCAGTTCGTTATGGGCGAAATCACGGGCGGCTTCCTGTACGGCGCGGTGTTCCTCCGACAAATTAAAATTTAATCCCTCTAGTCCAAGCGCTGCCGTTGCCATCTGAGTGAATTGGTTTTTTTCTTGTGATGATCGTCTACCTTAACGTAGGTAAAGATAAAAAAAACCTAGATAAATAGTATGCTTGCATACTACTATTCAAACAACAGTACGATCAATTCGGCTACGCAAGCTGGCTTTTGCTCACCTTCTACTTCAAATACACATTCGATAATGGCCCGTGTCCCTGATGTGTCCTCGTTATCATTCTGCGGTTCAGCATGGTGTAGCCAGCCTTTCATGCGCAGTTGGCTGCCGACGGGTACGGCATTCGAAAAGCGGATTTTGTTAGCGCCGTAGTTGACGGCCATCTTTACAGAATCGATCTGGTACAATTCGGCTAGTAACTTAGGAGCCAGCGAAAGCGTTAAAAAACCGTGCGCAACAGGCGTTTTGTAAGGCGATTCCTGCTTGGATCGCTCGGGATCGGTATGAATCCACTGGTTGTCGCCAGTCGCCTGAGCAAAGAGGTCAACGGCTTCCTGCGTAATGGTCATGTATTGTGTTTCGCCGAGCGATTGACCAGCGTGAGCCGCGAATTCGGCTAAGTTTGTGAAGTGTTGCATAGTTATTTTGAGGGACAACGTTCAACTTTGTCGCTATGACGAGAGCTGCCGATGTTGACCTATTTACGTTTGAAAATAACCAACTGGCATACCGTCGATTTGGTTATGGGCCAATCACACTATTGGCTTTTCACGGCTTCGGACAGACTGGGCAGGTATTTGCCAAATACGAAAATCTTCTTGGTGACCGATATACCCTGTTAGCCATCGATCTGTTTTTTCACGGTAGCAGTCAGTATCGGAGTAATCACTTGTTAACGAAAACTGTTTGGCAACGCTTGATTGACGCATTTTTACAGGCAAACGCCGTTGATCGTTTTTCGGTGGTGGGTTTTAGCCTGGGGGGACGGTTTGCGCTGACAACCGCCGAATTGTTAGCTAGTCGCGTCGATCAGCTGATTCTTATTGCTCCGGATGGTATTACGCCGAGTCGTTGGTACAAGTTAGCAACGGGTTCTTCCCTGGGCAGACGGTTGTTTCGGTTTGTGTTGACTCATCTAACGTTTTTAAGCACCATCGGTCATTTTTTGACACGGGCGGGGCTGCTGAATCGAACATTGATGCGCTTTGTTGAGATCTCGCTCGACACGCCCGAACGTCGCAATTTGGTGTATCAAAGCTGGACTCAGTTTCGGCTTATTTTTCCTGACCTTGAGCGGGTCGGTGATTTGATTAATGAAATGCGCTTAGAGACCCATTTTTTTATGGGCTCTTTCGACCGGATAATACCAACCAGTTATGTTCTCCCGCTTACAAAACGACTCTATCAGTTCGAATTGACAATCGTCAAGACAGGCCACAATTTGCTTATAGAGCTGGCGGGTGAACGGCTGGCAAAGCAGGTGTGAGAATGGCTTTACTTCAAGGCTCGTTGGATCACCTGCCACAAGCCCGCAATCGACACAATGACAAGGACAACGATAATGATCTGCGTCCAACTGCTTTGGTTTGGGTTTTCCAGTAGCGTTCGGATCTCACGCGCTTCGTGGCCCGACCAAATCGCAAGTAACGTTCTGGGCATCATACCTAGCAGACCGCCCAGCAATATGTTTTTCAGCTGAGCTCCCGAAAGAGCAAACAGTAGATTCGTAAGCCCGAAGGGAAGAATAGGGGAGAGCTTGGCGAAAAAAATAACTTCCAGTTCTTTGTTCAAAATTCGGTCGAGTACCGATTGTGCTTTGGGATTTCGGCGTAAAAAGCTCAGAAAGCGTTCATGATCGAGCCAGCGTACGAGGAGGTTGATGAACAGAATACCTCCCATGTTGACCAGAAAAAGCGGAAGTACGGCCTGCCAACCCAGAAAATAGCCAAAGATTAACGCCAGCATGGTCGGTGGCGTCAATGCGGCAGATGTGATTGCGCACAGAAGCGTAATACCGGCCCATTGCCAGGCTGTAAAACCGGCAATGTCTGACTCGTGAAGAATCGCGTAATAAGTCAGTAAAGACGTAAACACAATAGGCGTTACCGACATCAGGATGCCAGCAATAACAGGCCCGGTAAAGTGCTTTAGAATGGATGATTTCACGATATATCAAACTGCCAGACACCTGTTCTGGTTTGGTTTCTGTAACCTGGTCGTTTATCTACTGACTAGTTTTACTACTTTAGGACATGAAATTCGGAACCAAAGCCATCCATGCCGGTATTGAGCCGGACCCTACAACGGGTGCTATTATGACACCCATTTACCAGACATCGACTTATGTACAGGAGTCGCCGGGCAAGCATAAAGGGTACGAATACGCCCGAACGCAGAACCCGACCCGAACGGTGTTGCAAAATAACCTGGCCGCTCTTGAAAACGGCAAACATGGCATTTGCTACTCATCGGGGCTTGGTGCGACAGACGCTATTCTCAAACTGTTCAAACCCGGAGACGAAATTATAGCCAGCAACGATTTATACGGTGGCACGTACCGAATCATGGTGCGCGTCTTTCAGGAGTTCGGGCTTACGTTCAAATTCGTTAGCCTGGATAACCCCGCCAATCTGGAAGCGGCTATTACGCCAGCTACCAAAATGGTCTGGATCGAAACGCCTACAAACCCATTGTTACGGCTGGTCGATATCACTGCGATTGCGGCTATCACCAAACAACGGAACATTCAATTGGTGGTCGATAACACGTTTGCATCGCCGTATTTGCAGAATCCACTTGATCTGGGTGCCGATATTGTGATGCATTCGGTTACCAAATACCTCGGCGGTCACTCCGATACAGTTATGGGCGCTATTGTGCTCAACGACGATGAGACGGCCCAGCGGTTGGCATTTATTCAGAATGCCTGCGGTGCCGTACCGGGTCCACAAGATTGTTTCTTGGTACTGCGGGGTATCAAAACGCTGCACGTTCGGATGCAGCGGCACTGCGAAAACGCGTTGAAAGTCGCTCAGTACCTGCAACAACATCCGAAAGTTGGTTTAGTGCATTACCCCGGCCTTGAATCGCATCCGGGTCATGAACTGGCTAAAAAGCAGATGCGTGGTTTTGGAGGAATGCTGTCGTTTGAACTGAAAGGCGATTCGATGCCGGAAGCCGTACGGGTGATGGAAAGCTTTGCCGTATTCTCGCTTGGCGAATCGCTGGGGGGTGTTGAATCACTATGTACGCACCCGGCTAGTATGACGCACGCTAGTATTCCGAAGGAGGAGCGGCAGAAAAACGGCTTAAAAGACACGCTTATCCGGCTTAGTGTCGGTATCGAAGACGTTGACGACTTGATTCAGGATTTGGAACAGGCCATCGGGTAAGACTGAATTAGCCAGTGACCCAGCCGGGTTTGCGTGATTTAGGTGAATACGCTGATCGAACTTCGAAATCATCGTCACTCACCTAAATCACGCAAATCTCGCCGGGCCGCCGGGCGGTTTGGATTAGAAACGCACCCGAATTCCGGCGAGGAAGTTACGCCCGGCTTGTGGGTAATAGCCGTTGTCAGCCGTCACGCGTCCTTCTGAGATGTAAGCGTAGGTGTAGCCATTGGATTCATACAGTTCATTCAGGACGTTATTGAGCAACAACGTAAACGAAATCTCCTGAGCAAATTTTGGTTTTAGGCTATAGATCAGACGAATGTCGTTCGTGAAGTACGAGTTTAATTGGCGGCTTTCGTTGGATGTATTGTCGAGGTACTGCTTTCCAACGTATTTCGATAACAGTCCCAGTTCTAGTCCTTTGGCGGGGGTGAACAACAGTTGTGAGCCAGCAATCACGTTTGGTGAAAATGAAATATCAGTCTCGCTGTACTGCCGACTTTCCTGCTGACCGTTATCAAAGTTATCCAGGTACTCGGTGAAGTTACGGACTTTGTTACGGCTAAACGTTGCGTTTACATTCCAGCGCAATTGCTTGGCTAAGCGAGCCCCCGCTTCAAGCTCAATACCTGCCCGGTAACTAACCGGAATGTTTACGCGGTTGTAAGCGCCTACGTCGTTGAGCTGACCCGACAAAACGAGCTGATTCCGGTAAGTCATGTAATAGCCATTGGCCGTAAACGCCAGCCGCTCCGTTTGCAGTTTGTAACCCGCTTCGTAATCAATAAGGCGCTCGGCTTTGGGACGACTCTCCGGCGTCGATTGGGTGTAATCGTCGCGGTTTGGTTCGCGGTGGCCAACACCAACCGACGCGTAAGCGGTACTACGGTCGTTCAGGACGTAAGTCAAACCTGCTTTGGGATTGAAAAATGTTAGCTTAGCATCCTGTTGAACGTTTTGCAACTGGCTATTAAAACCAAGAAATGAGTAATCAATTTGCCGAACCTGCACATCAACAAAGCCATTGAGTGGTTTGCTGAATTGATAGAATGCCTTGGCGTACAGATTCAGGTCGCGTTTTGTCGCATCGTCGTTGTAATAGCGGTCCCGAATATTGGTATTACCAGCGATTCGCGCCCAGATAACCTCGCCGTAGTGTCCTCCCTGATAGTTATTCCAGCCACCACCAATATTTGCCGTTAGCTTACCAAAGCTATTGTAGTCAAGCGAAAAAACGGTCCCGTAAAAATCGTTATTGAGCCACCGTCGCCGAATGATGTCGGTGCGGGAGATGGTCGAATCGCCGATGACAACGTTGGGTAAGCCGTAATTGCTGAACCGATCATTGGGCCGGTATTGCTCGTAATAGCCTTTTCCTTTCGTGTAAAAAGCCGAAACGTTCAGTCGCCAGTTGCGGCTTAACTCATGCGATGTAATAAGCTGGTAGTTGTCTTGCTGGTAGTTATCGGTTTCGTTGTCGTAGGTGTAAACGTTGTACGTGCGGTTCGTTTTAAGCAGATTCTCAGGTACACCGCCCCACGACTGATACGTTTGTTCCTGACCCGAAAAAATGTTCAGCCGGAAAAAACTTTTCTTGGTATAATAACCGCCCGATACGTAGAACGACCGCAGATCAGAAAAAGCCCGGTCGACATAGCCGTCGGAATAAATCTTCGACAGCCGGGCGTCGAGTACGAAGTGATTGTTGATCAAACCCGTTCCGGCTAGTACGTTTACTTTGCGCGTGCCGAAAGAGCCCGCAGAGATATTCGTTTCAGCGTACGGTTTTTCTTCCAGCTTGTTGGTTTGAATATTGACCGAAGCGCCGAACGCACCTGCGCCATTGGTCGAGGTCCCCACACCCCGCTGAATCTGAATGCTGCTCACCGACGACGCGAAGTCGGGCATATTGACAAAAAACGTACCCTGCGATTCGGCGTCATTGTACGGAATACCGTTGAGCGTGACGTTTACCCGCGTGGCGTCGGACCCCCGGATGCGAATACCGGTGTAGCCCACGCCCGCTCCCGCGTCAGAAGTTGTAACGATAGACGGTGTAAAGTTGAGCAACTGCGGAATATCCTGACCTAGATTCAGCTTGTTCAAATACTGCCGCGACACATCAGTATAGGCAATGGCTGATTTCTGATTTGCCCGCGTAGCGCTCACAACAACTTCATCGACAGTCACCGCTGTTTTTCTGAGACTAACGGTTACCGTCGTGCATTGGCTTAGATTAATGGCTTGCGTTTGAGGCTCGTAGCCAAGCAGGGATACCCGAAGGGAGAGTGAACCCGGCTTTAGATTCGTTAGCTGAAACGAGCCGTTGGCATCGGTAAAGGTACCTTTGTACGTGCCTTCAAGCGTAACGGCAGCACCAGGAAGTATTCCGCCATCGGCGTCGTTGACGGTTCCCGAAATAACGAGTTGAGCCCAGGTGGGTAGCGCTGACAGACAGACGATAGCTGTCAAAAAAGCAAAAAACGGGGCACGTCTAAAATGACGAAGTGGTCCAGTCGTCGGTTTTTTCATAACGAAAAAGCATGACGATAAGCTAGGGGCCAAACCTATCCTTGGTTAGATATGATTTTGGTTGGTAACGATCACGACTGCACATCGTGACTACATCTCCCTTCACGGCATTACCCGTGCAGGTTCAATGGGTATAATCTCAGCCCGTTGTTATGAGGCACCCCTTAGAAGATTAGCAGCGCAAAGTTAAAGCAATTTTAACAAACAAGATTCTCTGTCAAACGTTACTTTTTCGAACAGTATTGTTGCCTATGAATGAGTTTGATTTAGTCGTGCTGCAAGGAGATCTGACGGATGGACGTTTAAAAGCGGGAGATATTGGCACGATTCTGACCGTCTACAATGGGGGTCAAGCGTTTGAAGTAGAGTTTGTAACCTTAACGGGCGAAGCAGTAGCAATCGTGACCTTAATGGCTCATCAGATACGCTCCGTTCGGGCGTCGGAAGTTATGACTGTCCGGGATATGACGGTTTAACCGAAAACTCTTCTGTAAACTTTTGAGCATTACGCTTTTCCGCAATTACAAATATTCCTAATTTTGCAGTCCAAATTGCAAACAAATGAGCAAAAAGAACAGTGGACTGGATTTTTTGGAAGATTCAGACGCATTAGAGGGGAGATTAGAGGATGTTGGTGATTTTTTCCAACAGAACCGAAATATCGTTTTAGGTGTAGTCGGCGGCATTGTGTTGCTGGTCGTTGGTTTCTTTGGCTATCGCTATTACGTAAGTAGCCAGGACGAAACAGCGCAGGTCGAACTATTCCCATCGGTTTACAAGCTCGAAGCCGATTCACTGAAGAAAGCCCTCAATGGCGATGGCAGAAGCCCTGGCCTGCTGAGCGTTGCCGACAGCTACGGCGCAACGCCCGCTGGTAATCTGGCCGAGTTTTACGCGGGTGTTGGCTTACTGAAAGAAGGTAAGTACGACGAAGCCATCGATCGTCTGAAAAGCTTTAGCTCATCGGATCTGCTGGTGCAGGCGCGTGCTTATGCGCTCATCGGTGACGCTTATACTGAGAAGAAAAGCTATGACGAAGCGGCTGATTACTATCAAAAAGCAGCTGACTACAAACCCAATAAATTCTTTACGCCCGGCTATCTGTTGAAACTAGCTATTGTTCGCGAACAGGCTAAGCAAAACGATAAAGCCATCGAAACGTACAACGACATTATCGAAAAGTATCCCCAATCTGCCGAGGCTGTTACTGCCAAGAAGTATAAATCCGTGCTGGATGCAGCGGTCGGCGAGTCGTAGGCGTACTTGAACAACTCAATACAGCGAAGGACAAAGCCGACCGAGGTTTTGTCCTTTTTTTGTCAATTGTCTCAACCATTTCCGAGTAGCAGTAGGTAAGACAGTCGTTAATTCACTAAACTTCGCCGGGTTTCCGGTTTCTTTACATGGCATCTGATCAAAAAAACCTGAGTGTATTTTCAACCGATGATCTGCCCGATATCAGTCATCGCCGGTTTGCGATTCTTGTTTCTGAATGGAACACGGAAGTAACGGAAGCTTTGTTCGCGGGTGCGTATCAGACGTTGCTCCAGCACGGCGCTAAAGCTGAAAATATCGTCCGGGGCAATGTGCCGGGTAGTTATGAGTTGAGCCTGGGCGCGCAGTGGTTTGCTCAGCGCGATGACATTGATGCCGTGATTGCGTTAGGCTGCGTTATCCAGGGCGAAACCAAGCATAATGATTACATCAATCACGCCGTTGCTCAGGGATTGACGAACGTTGGTCTTAAAACGGGTAAGCCCGTTATTTTTGGCGTTTTGACGCCAAATGACCAGCAACAGGCACTTGACCGGGCGGGCGGGAAGCACGGGAACAAAGGCGACGAAGCGGCTATTACGGCTGTTAAAATGCTGGGCCTACAAAGACAGGTTTATTCATTTCAGTTTTAAATAAAAGGCAAAGGAGTGCATGAGTGGACGAGCGAATAACTCGTTACTCGTTCGCTCGTTCACACACTCACTCGTTTAGTATGCACGTCTGGAAATTTGGCGGTACATCGGTCGGGAAGCCCGAGCGCATGCGGTCCATCCGTACCCTAATCACTGAAGACAATACTCGTAAAATTGTCGTCCTGTCGGCTTTGTCCGGCTCAACCAACAATCTTTTGGCGATTGGCGAATCTCTGAAAGCCAATAATGACGCCGAAGCGAATGCGCAGATCGATTCGCTCAAAGCGCATTACGATAGCTTCGTTGATGAACTGTACGGAACGCCGGAGGGGAAAGCCGCCGGGCAACAGATTATTGACAGTGAGTTTTCGTTTATTCGTTCACTAACGGGGATTAAGCCATTTACGCTCAAACAGGAAAAAGAACTGGTAGCGGAAGGCGAACTGCTGAGTACCCAGATTTTTCAGGCGTATCTGGCCGAAGAAGGTGTCCCATCGACGCTTCTGCCTGCGCTTGAGTTTATGCGGATTGATGCCGACAACGAACCCGAAATTCAGTTTACGGAGGAGGCACTGGCAACAATGCTGCCACAGCATGAAGACAAGCAGATCATTGTTACGCAAGGGTTCATCTGCCGCAATCCGCGTGGGGAAGTAGACAACCTCAAGCGGGGCGGATCTGACTACACCGCTTCGTTAATTGGCGGAGCGATTCGGGCCGACGAAATCCAGATCTGGACGGATATCGACGGGATGCACAATAACGATCCCCGGATTGTTAAGAATACGTTCCCGGTGCGTGAGCTAACGTTTGATGAAGCGGCTGAACTGGCTTATTTCGGAGCTAAGATTCTGCATCCGTCTACCATTACGCCCGCTCGTATGTTTGGTGTTCCGGTTCGGCTCAAGAATACGATGGACCCGGCTGCTCCCGGTACGCTGATCGCCGACCGAACGAGTGACCAGGTGTTTAAAGCGATTGCGGCTAAAGACGGAATCACGGCCTTGTACATCCACTCGACTCGTATGCTGAACGCTTACGGTTTCCTGCGTCGTATTTTCGAGATTTTCGAGAAGTACAAAACGCCCGTGGATATGCTGGCAACGTCGGAAGTTTCTGTGTCGGTCACCATCGATAATACTGAACGGATCAACGAAATTTCCGAAGAGCTAAGCGCCTTCTGTACGCTGGAAGAACCCGATTATGATCAGACAATTATCTGTATCGTGGGTAATTTCAGTGCTGACAACGAAGGCGTAGCGTTACGGGTGTTCAATGCACTGAAAAATATTCCTATTCGTATGGTTTCCTACGGTGGTACAGAAAGCAACTTATCGCTGCTGGTTCACGGTCGTTACAAAGCGGAAGCGCTTAACGCCCTGAACGAAGGCTTGTTCTCACTGTAATACCACGTACCGAAATCGTATCAACAAACGAGAGTTTCGACTCTCATCCATGCAATGCTACAACTTAATTTCATCCGCGAAAATAAAGATACTGTATTAGCGGGCCTGCGAAAAAGACATTTTGCCAATGCCGAAGCGGTCGTTGAACAAGTGTTGACCCTCGACCAGCAACGGCGCGATACCCAACGTGAACTCGACGATGTTCTGGCTCAGTCCAACGCAAAAGCAAGTCAGATTGGCGCGTTGATGAAAGCGGGTAACAAGGCAGAAGCGGATGCGGCTAAAGCGGAAACGGCTGTGTTGAAAACCCGTTCGAAAGATCTTGCGGATGCATTGCGTCAGTTAGAAGCCGACCTACAGACAGTTCTGGTCACGATCCCGAACATTCCGCACAGTAGCGTACCGGAAGGACGGACCGCGGAAGACAACGAAGTCGTACTGGAACATGGCGAGAAGCCAACCCTTCACGAATCGGCCCAGCCTCACTGGGAACTGATCAAGAAGTACGACATCATCGATTTCGAGCTGGGCGTAAAAATTTCGGGTGCAGGCTTTCCGGTCTACAAAGGAAAAGGCGCTCGGATTCAACGGGCGCTGATCAACTTTTTCCTCGATGAAGCCTTGAATGCGGGCTTCACGGAAGTGCAGCCGCCTATTGTTGTGAACGAAGATTCGGGCTTTGGAACCGGGCAGCTTCCCGACAAAGAAGGGCAGATGTATTTCATCACGGAAGAAAAGCTGTATCTGATCCCAACGGCGGAGGTTCCCATCACGAATATGTACCGCGATGTGATTTTACCCGAGAACCAGTTGCCGGTTAAAAACGTGGGATATACACCTTGCTTCCGGCGCGAAGCGGGTTCGTGGGGAGCGCACGTACGGGGCTTGAACCGACTGCATCAGTTCGATAAGGTCGAGATCGTACGGATCGAAAAACCCGAAAACTCGTATGCCGCCTTGGACGAAATGAGCCTGCATGTGCAATCGTTACTACAAAAGCTCGAACTACCGTATCGGGTGTTGCGGCTGTGCGGTGGCGATATGGGCTTCACGTCGGCCCTGACGTACGACATGGAAGTTTGGTCGGCGGCTCAGCAGCGCTGGCTTGAAGTAAGCTCGGTTTCAAACTTTGAAACGTATCAGGCCAACCGGCTCAAGCTACGCTCTAAGGTAGAGGGCAAGATGCAACTCCTGCACACGCTGAACGGATCGGCGCTGGCATTGCCTCGTATTCTGGCATCGATCCTCGAAAACAACCAGACGCCGGAAGGCATTCGCATTCCAGCGGTTCTGGTTCCATATTGCGGCTTCGATGTGATCAGCTAACAATCGCAGGAGTAGTTGCCGTAGCCGGGATAACGCGGTGATAAGTTACCGGAAATGCTGACAACCCGATCAAGCGGTACCATCTCGCCGTTAGCCAGTTCAAGCAGCTCGGTATCACCTTCCCGGCAAAGTTGCTTGATGGTAACGTCAGCCTTGATAAACTCGCTCAGGTCGGTTAAGTACTCGAGCCGAACGAATTTGCCGGGGACAATAGCGGCCCGAAATAAAGTTTCAGACGCAACGAAATCAGGTTTGTTCAATGAGGTTTCCATACCTAAAGAACAAGTTATAAAAACGAAACGTGCCCCGATCCAGATCGGGGCACGTTTCGTTTTTGTTTAGAAAGTTGTTAGTACCGAACTCCTTCTAGTTGTTTCTGAAATTCACGCAGGATCGTTTCTTTCATGGCAATCTTGCGCTTCTGGGTGTTAATCTTGTTCAAGACCTGCTTGTCCGCGTCGTTATTCGGGTCAAGACCATCGGCATCCTGGAGTGAGAATTGCAAGTCGCTTTTCTCCCGTTTGACCAGATACTCCATTTCCCGAATCTTCGTCCGAATTTGTTCGGATTGACTTTTTAGTTCGAAAGCCGGGTATTTCCGGGTCAGTACACGTCCTAAATAACTTAGCTCAAAAATCTTGTCGCAGGCGGCCCGGAAGCGTTCATTGAGGTTTTTGTCCTGCAATTTGAAGGGCACCCGAATTTCCTTCCAGCTATTGAGCAGCACTTTCGCGCGTTCGGCAGCTGCAAAAATATCCGATTGCTTCGACAGACGTTCGGCTTCATCAACCATTTTCATCTGCGCTTCAATCCGGGGATCGATTTTCTTCTCAATGACAATGCCCTTCGCGTCGTTATACTTCGTGTAGAACATGGTCGTTGCTTTCTTGAACTGCTTGTAAAGCTTCCCACTCTTTTTGATGGGGACTTCACCGACCATTTTCCAGGCGTTGTTGAGCTTACGAACTTCCTGAAAAGCGGCATCCAGATCGCCCAGTCGGTTCGCCCGGAAAGCCAGCCGAATCAGTTCGTCGTACTTGTCCAGCCGCTCCTGAATAACCTTGTTCTGTTCGTTGAAGAATTCACGTCGGCGTTGGAAGAAACCATCCAGCAACTCCTGAAACCGCCCTTCTATTTCGACTTCGGCGGTCTTATCAACAGGACCCGTTTTGATCCATTTCGTTTTGATCTCCTGCAAAGCGTCTGCCGTTTCTCGCCAGTCTGTACTATTGGCGATTGCTTCGGCTTCGGCAATCAATGCACGCTTGATCTCCAGATTCTTGAGTTGATTGACCGTAATTAACTCCGACAAGAGTTTCTCCTGCGAGTCCAGGCGGTCGAGCAGGGGCGGAAAATCGCCGAGGGCATCAAAACCGAGCAGTTTTTTTCGGAGCTGAACCAGCTTAGTCAGGTAAGAGCCTTTATTCTGGGCTTCCTCAATGTCATTTTCTAGCTGGCTGACTTTGTTCTCAGCAATAACGAAGCGATTCTTAAAATAGTCGAGCGCTTCCTGCTCAGTGCGTTTAACTTCGCCAATCTGGCGATCTTCGTAATCCAGGTAGCCTTTCAAAAATACCTTTCCGTCTTTGACGTAACCGTATTCATCTACCAGTGAAGCGTTTTCCATTACTATACTTGGTTAAGGCTGCGCTGTGGGTTAATTTTGAGGATTATTGCCAACCACAAATCTATTAGAAATTAATGAGTCAGGAAACCATAATTTTCTCCATGGCGGGCGTGAGTAAAAATATTCCGCCCAACCGACAAATCCTAAAGAACATATATCTTTCCTTTTTTTACGGCGCTAAAATCGGCGTTTTAGGATTAAACGGCTCTGGTAAATCTACACTGCTGCGCATTATCGCCGGTATAGATAAGAACTACACGGGCGAAGTAGTGTTTTCTCCTGGCTATTCGGTTGGGATGCTCGAACAGGAGCCTCAGTTCACACCCGGCAAGACCGTTCGGGAGGTTGTCGAAGAAGGCGTACAGGAAGTTGTTAACCTGCTCAAAGAGTTTGACGAGATCAATGAAGCCTTCGGTGATCCGGATGCCGACTTCGACAAACTGATTGCCCGGCAGGGAGAAGTTCAGGAAAAACTCGACCATTATAACGCTTGGGAACTCGATCAAAAACTCGAACGGGCGATGGATGCGTTACGCTGCCCGCCGTCCGAAGCGATTATCGATAACCTGTCAGGTGGTGAAAAACGGCGGGTTGCCTTATGCCGTCTGCTGCTTCAACAACCCGACGTGTTACTGCTTGATGAGCCAACCAACCACCTTGATGCCGAATCGGTATTGTGGCTGGAAGAACACTTGCGGCAATACACGGGTACGGTCATCGCCGTGACGCACGATCGGTACTTCCTGGATAATGTAGCCGGTTGGATTCTAGAATTGGATCGGGGCGAAGGCATCCCCTGGAAAGGAAATTACTCATCCTGGCTGGATCAGAAGCAGCAGCGGTTAGCCAAAGAAGAAAAGACCGAGTCGAAGCGGCAAAAAACCCTACAACGCGAGTTGGAGTGGGTGAAAATGGCACCAAAAGCTCGTCAGGCCAAATCGAAAGCTCGTCTGGGCGCTTACGAAAAGCTGTTGAGTGAAGACGTAAAACAGCGCGAAGACAAACTTGAAATCTTTATTCCACCGGGACCGCGTCTGGGTGCAAAGGTTATCGAAGCCAGCGACGTGGCCAAAGCCTTTGGGGAACGACTGCTGTTCGAAAATCTGGAGTTCCGGTTACCACAGGGCGGAATCGTGGGTATCATCGGACCGAACGGAGCCGGTAAAACCACGCTTTTCAAACTGATCACGGGCCGTGACAAGCCTGATGCCGGTACGTTTGACGTAGGTGATACAGTTAAGGTCGCTTATGTCGATCAGGAACACGATGGGCTTGATCCGAACAAGACGGTGTACGAAGCGATTTCGGGTGGTAACGAGTGGATTATGATGGGTGGCCGTCAGTCCAACGCGCGCGCTTATGTCAGTCGATTCAATTTTGCGGGCGCGGATCAGGAAAAGAAAATCGGAACATTGTCGGGTGGTGAGCGCAACCGGGTTCACCTGGCGATGACGCTCAAGGAAGGCGCAAACCTACTGTTGCTTGATGAGCCGACGAACGACCTCGACGTTAACACGCTGCGGGCTTTGGAAGAAGGTCTCGAAAACTTTGCCGGTTGTGCGGTGGTTATCAGCCACGACCGCTGGTTCCTTGACCGGATTGCGACCCACATTCTGGCGTTTGAAGGCGATTCTCAGGTGTATTGGTTTGAAGGTAACTTCTCGGAGTACGAAGAAAACCGACGCAAACGCTTGGGTTCCGACGCGACACCAACCCGGATAAAGTATAAAAAACTCGTTTAGGCGCTGGTTGATTGACTCAACACTAAAAAAAGCGTAATCTCAGTTTAAGTACCTTCGTATGTATTACGGCTATTTCAATGGCACCATTGCACCCACCGATCAGTTGGCTGTTGGTGTCACCGACCTTGGCTTGCTTCGCGGCTATGGCTTGTTCGATTACTTCCTGACCTACAACGGTAGACCCTTTCAGTGGGATTGGTACTGGGAGCGCTTTCAGAACTCAGCGACGCGGTTGCACTTGCCGCTTCCGATCAGCAAGAGCGAAACCTACACCGTCCTCATGGATCTGTTGGAGCGGAGCGTCGGAGCAGGAGCACCAGCTGATGTCGCCTTTCGGTTTGTGATGACCGGAGGATACGCACCCGATAGCATCAGTGTTGTACGTCCCAACTTGCTGATCCTAACTGAGGAAATCCATCCAACTCCGCAGAGTCAATACGAACAGGGTATTAAGGTGATTCTGGATGAGTACGTTCGGGAAATGGCCGAAGTAAAAAGTACCGACTACAAACGGCTTATTCTGATGGCTCAGGCTATCCGGTCGGCGGGTGCCTCAGACGTGCTTTTTCAAAAAGGGGGTGAAATCAGCGAATTGAGTCGTAGTAATTTCTTTATTGTAAAAGGAGACCAGCTCATCACGCCTAATCGCAATATTTTGCACGGCATTACGCGCCGGACAGTCATGCAGTTGGCGCAAGGTGACTTTGACGTTCAGGAGCGGCCGGTGCTGCTGTCTGATCTCTACGATGCCGACGAAGCGTTTACGACCAGCTCGACCAAGCGGGTATTACCCATTACGCAAATCGGTGAACTGACGATCGGTGATGGATACGTTGGCCCTAAATCAACGTTTTTGTTAGAGCGCTTCGATGAACTCGTAAAAAACTGGTAGTTACAATGACTCTACGGAAAGCTGGATGCTGACCAACATTGGTTCAGTATCCAGCTTTCTGCTTTTGGGTTTACCACTTTCCCTGTGCTTTCATAACCTGTTCGATTACGTCACGGGCGGCACCGCGTCCACCCAGCATCGGTGAAACATAATCGCAAACGGACTGGATTTCGTCCACAGCGTCCGACGGACACGTGCTAAGTACATCCGGGCGACTTAAAATAGGGAAGTCGGGAATATCATCGCCCATGTACAGAATCTCGCTTTCCTTTAAGCTGTCGCGGGTGATATAACCGAGGTAAGCATTTAATTTCTGGTCCGACGGACCTCCCATAAAAACGTCCTTCACATTCGTTGCTGCCAGCCAACTGCGTAGGCCATCAGCGTTGGCCGCTGAGACAATACCCACACGAAATCCTGCTTTTAAAGCGCGCTCGATGGCATAGGTATCGCGAATGAAAACGGTGCGAAAGCGCTCACCGGAAGCTAGCAAATGGACGCTTCCGTCCGTTAGTACGCCATCTACGTCGAAAATAAATGTTCTTATTTGTTTAAAACGTTCTTGCATGGTGGTCATGTTGTAAGTTTACTGGTAATCGACTGACTGTTCTATATTTTTGTTAAATGAATAATTACAACCCGTTATTGGCTGGATCGGCGTCGGGCGAACTTCCATCGGCGTTTCAGGCGCAAATGCAAGCACAGTTAGGTACTGAGTTTTCCTCGTTTGAATCAGCAATCAAGCAGGAAACGCCGGTTAGCATCCGCATAAACCCCAGAAAGCAGCAGTACGACACAACGGGTCTGGACCGGGTGCCCTGGTGTTCAGAAGGGTTTTATTTGAACGAACGGCCAAGTTTTACCCTCGATCCGTTGTTTCAGGCGGGGGCTTATTACGTGCAGGAAGCTTCGTCAATGCTTTTGCAGGAAGCGTTGAAGCAAACCGCCAATCTTAACCGTCCTCTGCGGGTGTTGGATTTATGCGCGGCTCCGGGCGGAAAAAGTACGCTGCTTGCGTCAGCATTGCATCCGGATAGTTTACTTGTTTGTAATGAGGTCATTCGGAGCCGGGTGTCGGTACTTCGGGAAAATCTCGACAAGTGGGGATACGCCAATGTCGTCGTCAGCAACCACGATCCGGAAGATATGGGTAACCTGGCGGGTTTCTTCGACGTAGTTGTCGTGGATGCTCCGTGTTCGGGTGAAGGCTTATTTCGGAAAGATCCTGACGCGATGAACGAGTGGTCGGAGGATGCGGTACAGCTTTGCTCGGCCCGGCAAAAACGAATTTTATCGGCAGCCGCTCCCTTACTCGACGAAGGGGGAATTTTAATCTACAGTACCTGTACCTACAATGATTCGGAAAATAGCGAGAACGTCCGTTACTTAACCCAACATGGGTTTCGCAACCGCGCGCTCACGTTACCAGCGGAGTGGAACGTAGCCGAACGATGGTCCGACAATACGGTTGGGTACCAATGCTACCCCCACCGGGTTCGGGGCGAAGGCTTTTTCATCAGCGTGTTTCAAAAAACGGCATTCACCGCTGCTGTCAAACTGGATGCTCGTACGTTTCGCAGCATTCGGGCGTTGCGTCCACGCGAAACGGCATCGGCGATGACCTGGCTGCAAAATCCGGCCAACTTTTCGCTGTGGGAAAAACCGAACGGGGACGTTATGGCGTTGCCTAAAGCGCTGGAAAAGCAGTTCTTATTTTTAGATAGCGCCCTGCGTAACAAAGGATTTGGTCTAGAAATTGGGCAGTTTAAAGGAACTGACTTTATTCCGTCCCACGCGCTTGCCTTAAGCACGATCATCAACCAAAATTTGCCGGCGCTTTCGCTGAGTAAGGAAGAGGCATTACGTTACTTTAAGAAAGAAAATCTGGTATTTGACCAGCCCGTTAAAGGCTGGCAGCTAGCCCAATACGAGGGAATAAATTTAGGTTGGGTGAAAGGCGTTGGGAACCGGGTAAACAATTACTTGCCAAAAGACTGGCGCATTCGTATGGACATCAAAGAATACATATGAAACGGTTTTTTACCATTAGCGGCTTACTGTTGACCTGTATCGTGGTCAGTTATATGCTAGGACCATCGGCGCACCACGACCCCATAAAAGACGAACCGATTGTGCTTGACCCCGATCTGGTAAGGCTCGAACAAACGATTGCGGAGTCGGAAAGCAAAGCGAATCTGCGGCCCGATAACGAAGCCCGGATTGTATGGGCCGATAGTCTGCACAAAGTCAAAACGCCGTATAGCATCGTTTATATTCCTGGTTTTTCGGCGACCTGGGCCGAAGGCGAACCCGTTCACCGGCAACTGGCGAACCGGTTTGGCTGCAATTTGTATCTGGGCCGCACGTACGGACACGGGGTCGATTCACCGGATGCGCTCAAGGACCTGACTCCCGGTAATTATACCGCGTCGGCTGAGCGGGCGCTGGCGATTGGTAAGGCATTAGGTGAAAAAGTAATTGTAATGGGTACGTCGGCGGGCGGGATGCTAACGCTTTATCTGGCCGCTCATCATCCTGAAATTTACGGTTTGGTGCTTTATTCACCCTGCATTGCGGTGGCCAATCCAGCCCTGAAACTGGTCACTAAGCCGTGGGGAAAGCAGATTCTTAACCAGGTATTTCAGGGCGAATATGTGGTTAGTGACTATAAAAAGCCTGGTCGTGTGCGGTATTGGCTACCCCAGTACCATACTAACGGGTTGATTACACTGCAAACGATGCTGGATGAGTACATGACTCCCGAGCTGTTTCAGAAAGTAAAGCAACCGCTATTCATGGGCTATTATTATAAGGACTCCGCTCATCAGGATAAAGTGGTCTCGGTAGATGCCATGCTGGCTATGTTTGATGCACTTGGAACGCCTTCCGACCAGAAAGAAAAAGTAGATTTCCCCAACGCCGGTGAACACGTGATTGCGTCAAAATTCACATCGAATGATCTAAAAGGAGTATACAAGGCTACCGAAACCTTCATGGCGAATGTACTGAAGCTACCGGCTGTGTCGACAGAAAGACCCGCTATCGCCTTAGGGCGTAACGGTAGCTTGACCAAAAAATAACGTAACTTTGGCGTCACGCTGTTGTTTGCCTCTAGGCGATCACAGAGCACAGTTTCAGGAAAAGTCTGTTACGGCGGCTTATGAAAACTGTAAACCGAAAATCGCACCGGTGACCCGGTATAAACTTAATACAATGGCTTACGGATTACTGAATGGAAAACGCGGCATCATCTCCGGTGCCCTGGACGAAAAATCAATTGCCTGGAAAGTCGCTCTAAAGGCGAAAGAAGAAGGGGCTACGTTTACGCTGACCAATGCGCCAATCGCTATGCGCATGGGCACTATCCGCCAATTGGCTGAACAATGTGAGGCTGAAATTATCCCGGCTGATGCTACGTCGGTTGACGATATTGAAAACCTGTTTACCAAATCAACGGAAGTGTTAGGCGGAAAAGTAGACTTCGTGCTGCATTCCATCGGTATGAGCCCCAACATCCGTAAAGGCAAAGCGTATACAGATCTGAACTACGATTGGTTTAAGCAAAGCCTTGATATTTCGGCCTTGTCGTTCCACAAAATGCTGCAAACGGCTTACAAACTTGACGCCATCAGCGAGTGGGGTTCTGTTGTCGCATTGACATACATGGCGGCTCAGCGTACGTTTCCGTTCTATACCGATATGGCCGATGCGAAAGCGACGCTGGAATCAATTGCCCGCAGCTTTGGCTACCATTACGGCAACTACCGGAACGTACGGGTGAACACCGTATCGCAGTCACCGACGCAAACGACGGCGGGTGGTGGTATCGGCGGGTTCGATAAGTTTTTCGACTTTGCCGAAAAAATGGCTCCGCTGGGGAATGCTTCTGCCGATCAGTGTGCCGATTACGTAGTTACGCTTTTCTCCGACCTGACTCGTATGGTTACGATGCAAAATCTTTTCCACGACGGTGGCTTTGCAATGACGGGTATTTCTGCCGAGGTTATGGACATGATGACGAAGCAGTAGATCCGCTGACGTACATTAACAGAAAAAGCGCGATATGGGTATGTCGCGCTTTTTCTGTTAATGTACTATTGTTAAAACTTGATTTCTTGAGTCAAGTACGTTTCCTGGTTATCGCCATTGATGCGGACAGTGGCTCTCAGCGGTTTTTCGTTCCAGTTAACAGTGATCAGACCGTAATTCAGCTTTGCCACGATAGGGCCGACGCGGTGTTTATTAACCTCTTCGTGAGGTGCCGATACGTGCGTTAAACCGCTACTCGTAATATCGTATAAATCATAGCCCAAGCCCGGTACGGTCACTCTGGACACCTCCGCCTGATGGCGATCTCCGCTAATCATCAAAGCTCCTTTAGGTTTTGTCTTTCCTAATAGGTCGAGTAGTCGTTGGCGCGCCGTCGGGAAGTTGGCCCATTTTTCGTACACATGATCTTCGGGTAGGATCTGAATACCAGAACCAATAACATGCACGTCGGCGTCTGAGTTGGTCAATTCTTTTTCCAACCATTGCCACTGTGCTTCGCCCAGGATGTCGCCCGACGGGTCCGGTACATTCGCTTTGCCGTCGCCCGCTTTTTTCAAGGGGTCACGGAAGTAACGAGCATCGAGCAAAAGCACTTTGACGCGCTTACCTTTGGGGCCATAAGAATGCGACGAGTAAGCTCCTTTCTGCGTTCTCAACGGACTATTGGTTGGAACATCCAGAAAATCGAGCATAAGTTGCTGGCTCTCTTCCCGCTTCGGATATTCCTTCCCGCCGTCGTTAACGCCATAGTCATGGTCATCCCAAACGCCAATGATGGAGGTCGATTGCCGCAACTGCTGGTAAACCGGGTTCGCCTTTTGCACCGCATACTTAGCGCGTAAGGTATCCATGCTTTGGGAGTCACCGTAGATATTATCACCAAGCCATATCCACACATCGGGTTTTTGAGCCACAATATCGTCCCATAACGGTTGTGGAAGGCTTTGGCGGCTGCACGACCCAAAGGCAATGGTCGTAGCCGGTTTCTGATCAGTAACAGTACTGAGCTTGGACGACCGGCATCCGGCCAGCGCCAGGCTGCCAATAAGGCCAAACGTAAGGAAGGTTTTCATCGAGTAGGTTTGTGTTGTGGCATAAAAGTAAAGAACCCGCACCTCAATTGGCGCGGGTTCACGATTCGTTAACAAACCGAAAAAGCGTTTACTCTTCCCAGCTTCGTATGATCCGGCTGCCGTTTTCGGTCGATTCAGCCCGAATGAAACAGTCTACTTCCTGCTGCAATTCTTCGACGTGTGAGATAATGCCGACCACTCGGTTTTCGGTACGCAGGGCTTTCAGCGTTTTAAAAACGGTTTGCAAAGCGTCTTTGTCCAAGGTACCAAATCCTTCGTCGAGAAAGAAAAGGTTTTGGTTGGCTTTGGTCAAGTGCCGAATATTGTCTGACAACGCCAGCGCCAGCGACAGAGCAGCCTGAAAGGTCTGGCCACCGGACAGCGTTTTCACGCTGCGGACCTGACCTCCGTTGAGGTAATCGCGCACCTGGAAGTTGTTTTTTTCGTCAAGTTCAAGCTTTAGTTGGTTGTTAGTCAGCTTGAAAAAACGGTCGTTTGCCGATTCGCAGAGGTTTCTGAGATAAACCGATGAGACGTAATTAACGAACCCCTGCGCCCGGAACAGTTCGTCCATTTTTTTTAGATCCTGCCGTCGTAGGTCAAGATCGTCGTAGCGCTTCTGATGTCCCTGCTTTTGCTGCCACTGAGCTTCGAGGGTTGTCAATACAGTAGTCGCCCGGCCGTGTTCTTTATTGAGTTCGTCTTTCTGCGCTTGTAACGTTGCCAGTTGCTGCTGAACAGTGGTCAATGCAATGGCATCGAAAGGGTGTTCAGCTAGTTCGATCATCAGCGCTTCGACCTGTTGCTGTAAACCAACCCGTTTCTCCGTATACTCTTTGATCCGCTGTTTTTCCCGATGTACATCCAGAGCGGACCGCAAAATACGATTCACCTGCTCCCGAACCAGACCCTGATCCGTGAGGTTTTTGTCGATGCTGGCTTCCAGTGTCTGGATTTCTTTCGCAATGTCGGCCAGTTGAATTGTCAGTTCCTGAATCTGGGCCTCCGTGGCTGCTGCTTCTTTCTCGGCGATTCCTTTGTGCTTGTCGGCATCCTCGAAATTGAGTTTTGTCTGCTCATACGATCGGGTCAATGATTTACGCAGCCCATCAATCTGATTCAGGTCCCATCCATTCACTTCATCGAGCCGAAAATGTTCCAGCGATTCGGCATCCCGCTTTAATTGACCTGTCAACCCCGCGATGGCATTATCGACTTCCGCGTTTTTCTTCGCCAATTCGTTATAAGCGTGTTCGGCTTCATCGATGAGTTTATCCAGATCCCGAACCGCTTTTTGGGCTGCCTGAAGTTTTTGCTGCCCAGCGCTTTCCTGTTTAATGGCCTGCGCAACTTGTCCTTCCTGCTCTTTCGAGAATTCTGACCAGATAAATGTGTCCTCGTGTTCCGTAAGCTGCTGGACGATTTCGGCTCGTTCCTGAATAAGCCTTTTCCCGTTATTCAGCTCACCGCGTAGTTGCGTAGTGAGTTCTTTGATCGTCAACTGTAAGGCTGTAGTCTCCTCAATCCGTAGCTCAACCTTTTGTAACGCAGCCAAACTTTTTGCCAGGTCGGAACCTTCACCAGTGCCTCTGTGGCGGGTTGTATGATGTTCTGAACCGCAAAGCGGACAAGGCTCTCCTTCGTTCAGGGCATCGGCATACTTCCGTAGCTCATCCTGGACAAATAGCTGCTGATGTTTTAGTCTACGCTCTTCGCGAATAACTTTCAGTTGGGCAATCGCTTCTTCGATCTGATCAGGCAGAACTTTAAGTGCCAATTGTGTCCATTCGGGTTTAAAGCCGATCAGTGCCTCGTCTTTGCGCTGCTTAAGTTGTTCAAGAGTCAGGTCGTAGCTGTCGATGGCGGTCTGCAAATCGTCGGCCTGTTTCTTCAAAGGTTTGTAGGCCGTAAACCAGTTCTGTACCTTATATAAGCGTTCAAGATTTGACGTTTGCCCAAGTGCTGTATCAAGAACAAGCTGGTGTTTGGCGCGATCCGTCTTGCAGCGGTCTAACTGATTTGTCTGCTGATTAAGCTGTGTTGTCAACAAATCCCGGTTACGCTGTTGCAGCGTGATCGACTGCTTTACCGTTAAGATGTGCTGAACGGTGTCCAGTTCATCGATTTTCTGTTGTAACTCATTCCGCGACTCGTAGGCTTGTTTGGCCGCATTGTATACACCCTGTAAACTGGCCAGCCGCTTTGTTATGGTCGTAAGCAGCTGATTGGCTTTGCGCTCCGCTTCGGCCAGTGACGATTGTTTTCCAATGAGTTTTTCAAGGCTGGCAAGATCGGCTTGGAAAAGCAACAGACAACGCTCATAGATCGCTATATCGCGCTCCAATTGATGATACGCGGGTGCCTGCGTAAGAAGTTGCTCAAGTTCCTGCTGGACTATCGTTAAGAGCTTACTTTTATTCTGACTATCGAGCAGACGCTTTTCGTCCGGAATCAATAGCTTGATTTCGTCGTCGTTCCGCGTCAGTGACTCTATAATACGGGCGATGTTATCTTGCGCAAGATTGATCGCTTCTGGATTCACGGTTTCCAACGGAGCCAGTAAACCCCGTAATTCCGAAAGCTGTTCGTCATTCGCTTTGCTCAACCGCCCAACCCGACCCGCCAGATCGTACTGCTCAAGATTGAACAGCTTGTTCATCATTTCGGTCCGTTCGCGCGGGCTGAGTTCCAGAAACTCCCGAAACTGGTTTTGGGGAATAATAATGGTCCGCTTGAAGTTCTCGTAATCAAGCCCTAAAATCTGCTTCGATAAAACCGCTATATCCTCTTTTTCATTACCAATCGGATGCCATTGGTTAGCCTGACGGATAAACATTCGGCGTTCACCGGGTGTAATCTCGTGGTGCTTTTTCGGATGCCGTTTTGATTCGTAGACAAACTTGTATACTTGCTGCTCTGGACCTGCCTGAAACTCGAAGTCGATGATCAAGTGCTTCGACTTCAGGTTCATCATATTATAGGCACGCTTGTCCTGGTCGTTCAGGCGCTCTGTTTTACCGTACAAGGCAAAGCTAATAGCTTCCAGCAATGAGGTTTTGCCGCTACCAACCTTGCCGAAAATGCCAAATACACTCGACCCGATTAGCTGCTGGAAGTCTACTTCCTGTAATTCTTGGTACGAATAAAGGCCCTGAATTGACAGCTTAATGGGTATCATTCGGATTCGGTGGCTAAAATTTCTTTAAACAATTGCTGAAGCCGCTCATTCGGTTCCTGCCCTTTGTTTTTGCTTTTGAAGTAATCCGTGAAGAGCGTATTCATACTTTTGGTAAGGTCTATCGTTGGTACGCTTTCCTGCTCGGGCATCTCTACATCACGAACATCGGGAATAATCGTCACCAACGACGTGTGAGCCTGCTGAAGCTGTCGGCGCTCTTCACTGGTTAGATACGTTGCTGTTTGCATCGTAATCTCTGGATAGCAATCCGGATTTTGTTGAAGCCATTCAACGGCATCAACGACGTGTGTGAATCGAGGACGTAAAAGCCGCTTACCACTGGTGAGGGGTAACGGCGTAACCGTTACGGGTTGCCCCGCTTCAGCGTCAATGAGCACAACATACTTCTGCTGGTCGGCTTCCGCAAAACTGTACGCTAGCGGACTGCTACTATAGATAACCGGACTGGGTCCTCCACCTATCTCCTGATAACGATGTAAATGGCCCAACGCTGTATACTGCACTTGCGGAGGAATCATGTCCGTGTAAACAACGGAGGCTCCGCCAACCTGCAAAATACTACGCTCATCGTCCGATTCCTCGGGTTGCTCGCCCCCGCGTTTCATAACGAACAAATGAGCGGTTAGCAGATTGACGCCCTGATCATCCATATAAGTATCCGCTAGTCCTGCCCAGTGTTGCTGCAACTGCTGCCGAAGTTCATCACCAAAACTTGTCTGTCCGAAATACGAACGCATCCGGCTTTCATTGGCATAAGGCGTAAGAATGATTCGTACCGGCGCTTCGTGACCAGGTAGCTTCAGTTCAACAAAGCCAGGAGCTGAGCGTAACAATTTCGCCTGACAACTCAATTCGTACGAATGAACCTCTGTTTTCGGAAAACCGGCGAAAACAATACCACATTCGCGCCCAAAATGATCTTGTGCTTCTATTCGATATGGATTGTCATGATTTCCGGCAATCACGACTACAGGACGCTTACCACCTGCCGTCAATTTCTTAAGCGTACTATATAATAAGTCCTCGGCTTTGGGATTGGGATTAAATGAATCAAACAAGTCACCCGCTACAAGTACCAAATCGGCTTGTTCCCGCTCGACCAGTTCAATAATCTCATCCAATACAGTCTGCTGCTCCTGGAGTCGTTGAAAATCCTGGAGCCGTTTTCCTAGATGCCAGTCCGCTGTGTGTATAATTTTCATACTTCAACCTCAGATGAGGATACACGTTTCAAAAGGATACGCAATATAATTCATCGCACCACAAATCGACTAGAAAATGGCTTGTCTAAAGGTTATTGAAGCTAGAAAAGCACGCTTAGACGAGCGATATCGCTAATTCTCTAAAATTGTTTGAAAATTTTTTCGAATGGTAAAGTGCTGACTGCTTGCGCATTAGTCTATTTTGATAAGGTGCTCGCTAAACTATTTTTGGTAGGGGTCTTGACACGGGGTAAAAAGACCCCTACCTTTGCAGTCCCAAATGAGGGAAACAGTTCGAAATACAAAACGCAAGTCCTTGTCTTTCAAGCCGTTACACGCAAAGCGCTGAAAATCAAGTCAAAAAAATATTTTCAGTTTTACTTGACAAACAAAAATAAGTCTCGTACCTTTGCACTCCCAATTACACGGGAACACAACGACAACCAAAACTAAGCTTTTGAGCGTCAAGGTGTTACAAGCGAAAGCCACCGAAAATAAAGTAAAAAATATTTTCACTTTCACTTGACAAACGGGAAACAAAGCAGTACCTTTGCACTCCCAAACATTGAGAAACAAACGAACACCAG